>CALKYM010000279.1 GCA_938003525.1 uncultured Planctomycetales bacterium
ATCACAGCCACCAGCGGAGCCGCCCCCTTCATCTACACCCTGTTCTAAAACGGGGTGTGAAGCCGGCGAGCAGTCGGTCCCACATGGGACACACTTCGACCTTGCGCCGGCGGCGTGCGAAGGGTGATCTGCGCGATGCAGCGTCGGCGTCGCGCAAATGGTACTGGCCTTATCGTGTCACGGCGATGGCCGGTTCGTCGGCGGTCGCCTCCGGCTGCGCGCCGTTCTCGACATCGCTTGCCGGTAATGAGGGGCACGTTGCCTTCTTGCTCACGTCCCCAGCCGTGGTGTTGGCCGAACGAAGTCTTCGCACCATCAGGCCACCGTCGACAATGAATCGCCCCAGCCAGCCTCGCATACCGACGGGTACGACGATGGCATCAGCCACCGAGTAGCTGCGACTGATCCACCGCCCAGTCGCCGGTGTCAGCGGTCCGCAAAAGTCGACGCCGCGCACCTCTCCGCCGTCGTGCCAAGCCTGGAGATACGACCACCTCAAGAGCTGGCCCGGACTCATCTCGGCGAACTGGGGATCGTAGGCCACTTTGACCGAGTAGTAGATCCCGCTCGCCACCCATCCATACTCGAAGGCAACCGGAGAATCGTCGACCAGCAAGAACACGAGCCGCAGGTGCCCGAGTTCCGAAAGTACCCGGGCTTGGCCCAGATAGAACTTCAATGCCCCAGGCGTGCGGATGACGGACGTCTGCGCTGCTCCCTTCCAACTGCGATCTTCGATCTCGAAGCCGCGCTGGAGCCGCTCGTCGATCTCGTCGCCCGACGGGTTGTCAATCACTTCCAGCCGGACCGTGCCATGACGTTCCAGACGGCGGAGCAACTTGCGCATCTGTTGCCGGTGATTGCGCGACCGCGTCTGCAAATACTCGTCCCAATCCTGGTGGAGATCGACTACGCCCACCCGGGCAACGCGATTCAGCCGCCGCAACATCCGATTGCGTTGGCTGGCTCGTAGCAACGCCTTCCATCGCGGCGTCTGAGGGTTGAACTTGTCGAACTCCAACCATAGCCACGGCAACCGCCGGGTGGCGTCGAGCAGTGTATTGATGGCGGACGCCTCATCGTAACGATCGTCGAGCAACAGATCGCCGGCCGGCGACAAGTCGTTACGCGGCAGACGCCCGATCGGCAAACACGTCAGTCGACGCGCGCCGACGAGCGGCAGCGCAGCGAGAAGTTCGTCGCCTGAGCGAACGACGACTGCCCGAAACTCGGAACCGGCGACGAAGTGATCGATCCACTCCGCGAGCGGCCGCGCCCTGGCGGTGGGCAACACTTGGCCACTGCGTCGCCAGAGATCGTCCCAGGCACGTTCTTTCGCGCGCAAAGAGGCGACGTCGTTCCAGACTTCGACGCGGGGCGGCGACACTGCGCTGCATTGCTCCAATTGGTCGAACATCTATCCGTCCATCTCCAACATACGACTGTGCTGTGTCCATTGCGACCACCTGAAGCGCCGGACCCGGCCGCGGTACAATCACTGCGATCGGCGTGCCCCGCACGGCAATCGCAACCAGTCCTTATTAGAATCCTCCATGCGCATCGTGCTGTTGACCATCGACGGGCTGCACATTGGCTACCTCGGTTGCTACGGCAACGCTTGGGTGGGGACTCCGGCCCTCGACCGACTGGCGACCGAGTCGGTGGTGCTCGATCGGCTGCAGATCGATTCACCCCAGCCGCAGCTCTGCTGGCGATCGCTTTGGCACGGCATACACGCCATGGCAAATCCGGATGAGCGCGTCGAATCGCAGGCGCCGTTGCCTGAGAGTTGGAAGGCAACGCGGGGCGAGGTCGTGCTCGTGACTGACGAGCCCGAGTTGCCGGGACCCGCGTCGGCTTGGGGTTTTGAAGTCCTCGACGCGCCGCCCAATGTCGGCGCAGCCGGTTCGGCGGAGGACGTGAGCGGGACGCGCATGGCTGCCCTGTTCAATCGGGCTATCGAGCAGTTGGCTGGCAGCGACGAGGACGTGCTCTTGTGGATGCATAGTCGTGGGATGCAGGCCGAGTGGGATGCGCCGATGGCCCTGAGGCGGCAATACGTCGAGGACGAAAACGACCCCGACCCGCCCGAATGGACGCAGGTGCCGCGGTTAACGCTCGACGCTGACTTCGATCCCGACGAATTGCTCGGCCTACGGTGGGCCTACGCGGCACAGGTCAATGTGTTCGATCGTTGTCTGGGGGCGTTTTGGCAAACCGTAGAGCGCCAGGGTTGGGACGAAGAGACATTGCTCGTGGTTCTGTCGACGCGCGGTTTTCCACTCGGCGAGCATGGTGTCGTGGGACTCTCTGCGCCACTCCACGAAGAGCTCGTGCACGTACCGTGTTGGATCCGCATGCCGAACGGTGACTACCAAGGCGAACGTCTGGCGGCGCTTTGCCAGCCGGGAGATGTATGCGCGACGCTAGTCGACGCAGCCGGGCTGGATGGCTCGGAGTTCGCGCCACACGGGCAATCTTTGCTGGCAGCTATGCAAGGAGATCCATCAATGCTGCCGGATCGCGCTGGCACCATTGGCTGGCAACGCATGCAAGGTTCGCTTGGTGAGTTCGCGCTACGAACCGACTATTGGTATGCCCGTTTCCCGGGTGCGACGGCGGCAGGCGGTGGCAACGGTCTGCAAAGCGTGCAGCTCTACGCAAAACCCGATGACCGCTGGGAGCAAAACGAAGTGGCCGCGCTCTGCCCGCAGGAGGCGACCGCGATGGCCGCAGCGCTAGCAGGTTTTCAGGCCGACATTGCGGGCGCGGGTCGCCGGGACTATGCGCCTTTGGAAGCGTGCTTGCGTCATCGCAATCGTTAGCGATGTGTGGAGGCCGCGTCGCGGAGGACGTTATCTGACCGGCTATCATCTGATTACAGTCCAATAGCCTCCGCCCTCGGTTGCAGGTGCTGGCTCAACTAGTAGTGTCACCCGTAGCGCGGTTGCGGAATCGCACCGTGGCGGGCTTTCTAAGACGGTTACGCGCACAGCGTGTTGGACGGGCAGAGGCCTCGCAAGGTGGGAATCCGGGCTAGGTTGGTCGTAGGCGGGTGTCTATAATCCCGCTCCTTTTTTCGCGGGCAATCTCCTCTCTTTCGCGTTTCACCAAGCCAGTTGCGTCCATGATCGGACAGGGACGTCCGACCTGCGTGCGCGCCATCACCACTGGGGGATGGCGGTGCCGACTGGTCGTCTCGTCAGCCTTGCACTGCCTTGCGGTGGCAGCTTGCGCGTCGGCGTTTGCGCAAGACGTCGTGCCGACGCTCGGTGTACGCATTGCCTGGGGTGGAGGTCCTGCCCGGCAGTGGAACGCCAAGGTCGAGTTCGAAAGTGGCCAGCCGCTTTCGGTTCGCACGCTTGGCGTCGATCCCGACGAACCCGCTTCGGCCTGGACTGACGGTGGCACCGTCTATCTGCGCTCGCGGTCGCCGCGAACCTTCGACGGCATCGACATCGAGCTGCAAGCATCGCTGGACGCCGAGATCGTCGTGAGCGTCGAGTCCGCCGACGTTGCCCAAGTTGGCGGGGCGCAGGCGACGCGACTCGCGCTACGAACTTTGTTGAATGAGCCGTATCACGCAGCGCTTGACGAGGCAGGAAACAGGCTTTCGATTCGCCGACGACCCGGCGATGCACTGCACGTGGAGACTCCGCGCGAGGCACTCGTCTTTGCGCCTGGCGAACGCTGGTCGCTCGCCGTCGAGCCGCGCATCTGGCGGGGGGAGGGACAGGCCCGGCTCCGGGCCCGGATGGTTTCAAGCGCCGGCGGCCTTGAAACCTGGTCGACCGAAACCGACGTGGCGTTGCCCATCGCCGACCAAGCGCCGCCGCAGCAGGTCCTCGAAGTGCCGGTTCCTGACGCGGAAGGCGTCTACCAACTGGAACTGGTGCTCGAGAAGTCAGGGTTCCGCTCGCGGCTCCGACTCAACGATGAGCTGGTACGGCGCTCGGTGCAGATTGTCGTCGTCGACCGCGTGGCGCCGGTCGAAAGCACCGATTCGAACGTCGACTTGCGAATCGTCGACGAGATCGATCCGACTGCGTCTAGATGGTGGGATCGGCTGATTGACATGCCGTGGGTGCCAGGCCGGCGACGCAGTCGGTTGGTAGGCGGCGACTCGCGCGTCACCGAGCGCGGCGGAAGAGCCGCCGTGCAGTTGGACGCGAGTGAATCCAGAGGTGATGCGGCCTGGGCGGCGTACCCGCTGGCGGTGCGATCGCCGGGCGAGCCGCACGTGGTTGAGGTCGACTATCCTGCCGACGCACCTCAATCGCTGGGCATCAGCATCATCGAACCCAATGCCGCCGGCACAGTCACACCGATCGGGCTCGACTCGGGCGTCTACATCGAAGAAGCCTCTCCAGAGAGTTCCGTCCCATGGCAGAGACATCGTTTGGTGTTTTGGCCGAAGACTGAGGAGCCGCTGGTCCTTTTGCACAATATGCGAAGCGACCGACCGGCCCTCTTCAGCAGTATCCGGCTGCTCGCGGGTCCCAGCCGGTTGGCGCCTCTCGTCGTCGAGCCACCGCACAACGCGGCCGGTCGCATGGTGGCCGCGTACTACGATCGCCCGCTGTTTCCCGAGAACTTTTCCGCACCGCAGACGCTGGATACCTGGAGCGGTCGCTGTCTGGATGATTGGTCCACCTTCTATCTCGGCGCGCGGCGGATGGTCGAGTATCTCAGTTATGCCGGCTACAACGCGCTGGTGCTCAACGTGTTGTCGGAGGGGAGCACGCTGTATCCCAGTGCCGTGCTCGATGGCTCGGCCCGATACGACACCGGCGCATTCTTTGACGACGGATACGATCCGCAGCAAAAAGACGTGCTCGAACTTGTACTGCGTCTGTCCGATCGCCATCAGGTGAGCTGCTTTCCCGGCCTGCAGTTCACGACGCCACTGCCCAAGTTGGAAGGCATCTTGCGTGCCGGTGACGAACGCGCCGTGGGGATCGAGCTGGTGGGTGCGGACGGGCGAACTTTCATGAAGCGTCATCCGCCCTCTGCCGGTCAGGCACCGTACTACAACCTGCTCGATCCGCGCGTGCAGGAGGCCATGCTAGAGGTGATTCGAGAAGTCGCCGGTCGGGCCGCCAGCCACAGGAGCTTTCGCGGCGTGGCGATCGACCTGACGGCGGAAGGGTTCGCACGCCTGCCCGGCAGCGCGTGGGGTCTCGACGACCGCACGATGGCGCGCTTCGGTCACGCCGCCGGTCTGACACTACCCGACTCGCGCGGGCCCCAGCGATACATGCAACGCGCCGCCTTTGTCGCGCAGCATGAAGAGGCGTGGCTTGCCTGGCGCGCGCGACAGGTCAGCGATTTCTACCGTCGCGTACACGCCGAGATCGAGCGCTCGCGGCCTGGCGCGCAATTGCTTCTGCTCGGCTCGCAGATGTTCGAGAGCAATGAACTGGCCGCCGAGCTGGTTCCCGCTTTGCCGCGCCGGGCCAATCACGATCGCGCGCTGCTGCTCGCAGGCATCGATCCCCGTGCTTACGTCGATGGTGGCGGGCGGATTCTGTTGCGTCCGCAGATCATCGGTCGCAACGACGACCCCCACACGTGGGCGCCTGCCGTGCAGTGCAATCATTCCCAACAGCTCGACCGGCTGTTCGCCGCGGCTGCGGTCCCGGGCAGCGTGGTGTATCACGAACCTTACAAAATGCGCCTGCCTTCCTTCGATAGCGTGAGCCCCTTTCGCGATTCGTACACATGGCTGGTCGCGCAATCTTCGGCAGGAGGCGCGGGGACCCGGCGACAGTTCGCGCGGGCCCTGTCGAGCGTCGATTCGCAAATCATCGTCAATGGCGGCTGGTTACTCCCACTCGGCCAGGAGGAGGCCCGAAACGACTGGCTCCGGGTGTTTCGACAATTGCCGGCTCAGAAATTCGAAGCCGTACCGGGTACTCCCCAACCATTGGTGCTACGCCGCGCGGTCGTAATGGGTCGCACGTATGTCTACGCTGTGAACGATTCGCCGTGGCCGTTGACGATGAGCCTGTCGCTCGACATTTCCGCAGCGACTGTCATTGAAGAGTTCGGGGCGCGCAGCTCGGCAACGTCGCTGGCGCGCAATGGTGATTCGGCCCAATGGTCGCGCGTGCTCGCGCCCTATGGGTTGGCCGCCATTGCCATCGACAGCGAGCAAGTCACCGTCGGGCGGGCAGCGATTCAGGTCGACGAGGCGGGGCGCGAGCAACTCGCGAGGCGGATCGACGATCTTGGCGATCGCGCAACGTCGCTGGCGCGAAACGTGCCGATTGCTGCGCCCGCCAACAACAGCTTCGAAGAGCCGGGAGCCCTACCGGGTACCGCCGCAGGATGGACCGTGGGAGGCACGGTTGCGGACCAGGTCTTGGTAAGCAACGAGGGCCCGTTCGACGGCGCACATTGCCTACGGGTCGAATGCCAGGGACAGGCTGGCTGGGCGGTCAGCGATCCGTTTCCGCGTCCCCGGACAGGAAGGTTGAGCGTCGCCGTCTGGCTGCGAGTCGACGATCCACAGCGTCAGCCGGCATTGCGGCTGGGGCTGGAATCCGTGAATTCGACCGCCGAGTACTACCGGTACGCTCCATTGGGCGCCCAGTCGACCGTCGCGCAGGTCACCGACGAGTGGTCTGAGTACATCATTCCGGTCACGGACCTGCCGGCCGACGTCACGAGCCTGCGAATTCGTTTTGACATCAGCGGGCCGGCCACGGTTTGGATCGACAAAGTTCAAGCGTACGATTTGTGGTTTAGCGACAGCGAGCGCGTCGAGCTCTTGAAGCTGATTACGACAGCCGATCTCCGCCTGGAAAACGGCGAATATGCCGACTGTCTGCAACTTCTGGCAGGATACTGGCCGCGCTTCTTGGAAGCGTACGTGGCTCCGCCCGTCGAGACACCCCAACGCCACCAGGTCGCCGCGCCCGCCAAGTCGAACGAGCCCGAAGAAGGCTCGCGGCAGGGAACGCGAACGTTTCGCGAACGCTTGAACGACCTGCTGCCTGAATCTCTCCGGCTCTTTTGACGAGCGACGAGCATTGCCGCCATCCCGTGCCGTCAGCCGGGGGGCCAGCTTAGTCCGCGCCCGCCCAGCACGTGCACGTGGAGATGGTCGACGGTTTGACCGCCGTCGGCGCCGCAGTTGACGACGAGGCGATAGCCACCGTCCAGCTTGAGCTCTTTGGCGAGCTGCGCCGCCACCAACACGAGATGGCCGGCCAACGCTGCGTCGTCCGGCTGCAGATCATTCAGCGACGCGATCTCTCGCTTCGGAATGACCAGCACGTGCGTGGGCGCCTGCGGGGAAATATCCCGAAACGCCAGACATTGCTCGTCCTCGTAGACGATGTCGGCGGGGATCTCGTGATCGATGATGCGTTTGAAGATGGTCATGAGGTTGTCTACACGATCTGCGACGAACGGATGCTCACCTGTTGATACGTCTGTGAACCGGGAATGCTGAGTTCAGGCGCCGCATCAACTGGACGTTCGATGGGCGACTTGGTGTAGGCCGCTTGTAGTCGGCCTGTCGCGTCGGATTCAGTCGAGCTGGTCGAGTGGAATCGCCTCGTCGATGAGCAGCACAGGGAGGCCATCGATGATTGGGTACAGCACCTGGTTGTCTTCGCGGACGAGTCCGCCGTCGAGTGATTGTTCTACAAGTGTCCCCACGCGATTGTGAATCTTCCGTTCGGCCACTGCTGTGTTGACGCGCGTGAGCAGCTCAGCCTCTGCGAGTCGCAAGCGAGTGCGGTTCTCGGGACAGCGGAGGATATCCAGGAGGTCTTCGCCGATCATGGTTGTTTCATCGTGTCAGATGCCTGTGCGTTGAGGGCCGCGGCCGGCTGTCGTGCAGCAACAAGCCGTGCGGTCAACACAGCGTCCCGAAATGCGACCGGGTTTGCAAGCACCCTACGTGATGCCCAGGGCGGGATGTTGCAATCGTGACAATCGGAACGTAGACGCAGGGCGAACTGCCGGCGCGAGGCGACGGCGCACAATCGCCGTGGGTGCCACGGCACGCGACACAAGTCGTTTGATCACCGTGCGGTTCGTCGCTTCGCACAGAAGGCGAACGCTCCGACATCGAAGCGTTGCTGTCAGATTCGTCCGATCCGCCTAATCCGGGCTGCCGGCAAGCGCCGATGAACAGGAAACATAGGAAGCCCCGTGCAGCGACGCCGCGAATGATTCGCGGCTACAGGCGAGCCCCAGCCAGGGAATCGCGACACAGGCGCCGCAACTGTCTACAGGTCGATGACCTGTACAGGAGCGAAGGGATTCCTCCGGGGGCCAAAAGTGCTTTCAATTTGGAGCGGGACGATGAGACGAGGGATCGTTCTCTTCGTGGCCGGCGTCGTGCTGTCGACGGTCGGCGTACAAGCGGTTGCTGACGAAGTCCGGCAGTACACGGGGACGGATGGCCGCCCGTATCTCGAGACACGGCGCGTTGTGCAGCGCCCGGTGAGCGAGACGCAGATTGTCGAGCGGCAGGTGCCCGTCTTGCGCGAAGAGCTGCGCACCAACTATGTCGACTCTTACCGGACCTATCACACGCCGGTAACCGAGTATCGCTGGGAAACGCATCTGCGCAATCGCTGGAACCCGTTTGCGGCACCGTACCTGGAACCGCGCCTCGTGCCGCGCACCTATTGGGAGCCGCACACGGAGGTCGTGCAAGTTCCGGTGACGCGGCGCGAGTTGGTGTCGGCCACTCGTGTCGAGCGAGTTCCCGTCACGACCCGTCGATTCGTCGCTGAAGAGCAGATCAGCCGCGTGGCGATCTCCGATGCGCCCGGCGATCCATTCGCCAGTGGGACGGCCGTCGCTCGTCGTGAAACGATCGGCGGGACCCAGTTGCAAAGCGACCCACCGCGACAAAGCACGGCGCCGATCGCCATCCCACAGCAATAGGCGTTTGCACGAGCCGTTGGCTCAATCCGATGCCAGCGCAGCGGATGGTGGTCCGCGTCACGACGGGCTGCTGCGGCTCGGGTACAGACGATGCAGGCAAGCGCGAGGCACCAGCCACAAGGCTGTCCCTGACGCTACAACGCGGCCCAGAGCTGCAGGTAGCGCAGTTGAATTGGACACCCGCTTATTCGGCGTCCGCTGCACTCGGCGGCGCGGAGCCACGGCTGCGGGTTCGTGAGCGCGTCTTGGGATGTGCCGTGCCCCACTCTTTCGTCAGCGCTTCGAACACCTCGGGCGTTTCGTAGCGGATGACGTTCTTGCCCTCGGGGATGGGGCCAATCAGCCCGCGGAAGACGGGCATGCCTCGCAGACCGAGATCAGTGCTGCAATCGTCGACGCCAACTTGCGTGTGCAGCCGCAGCAGCGTGTCCGGTTTGCTGTAGTCTTTGATCCGTAGGCTGCCGTCGGCGCTACGGGTGACAACGCGGAATACGTCTTTCGCCATAGTGTGCGGGTTCCCGGTGATAAGCTCGCAAAGCGGGGAAAGCTATGCGACGTTATCGTCCGGTTGCCAGCACAGCGCGCACGCATTCTTGGCGACTAGCTGCCACGCACAAAAACGCAAGAATCGCTAGTTTGTGCCTTGTCGGTGTAGCCGACGGTGACAGGCGAGGGCCCCGGCATCACTCACGCATTCGTCGCCACGCGATCGAGACGCGACGATTCTTCTGCTTCGTTACGCACGACGCGCCCAAGCAGAATCTCCAGCACCAGGTGCAGATCGGTATTCGTCACGATTCCCACCAGCGAATCGCTCGCCATCACCGGTAAGCAACTGATACCGTGATCGACCATCAACGTCACACCTCGATCCAGTGGCGCACTGGGGCCGATCGTGATCAGATCGGTGCTCATGATCTGACCGGCCGTAATGGTATTGAGCGCTTTCTCGTCCGGGTACTGCTCCGGACCGAAGCAGCGGATCACATCGCGATCGCTGATCACGCCCACCAACTGATCCGTTCCGTTGGTGACCAAGAGGTGCCGCGCGCCGCGAGCACGGATCAGCCGGGCGAGTTCGAGCACGGACAGTTCCGAGGACACCGTAGCCGGGGCGGGCGTCATGACGTGTCCCACGGTCAGACCATCGCGATTAACCGTAAGATCTGCTGCATCCAGCGTATGACGAATCAGGGCCCGCTTGGCATCGAGTCGTTCCATAGCAACAAGCACTCCAACTGGCAGCTTTGCTCTCTTCCGGCGCGAACTCGGGGCGCAAGCCCCCGAGCATAGCAACATTACGTCGCGCGGCCGGGTTGGGCAAAGCCATCGTCGGCCGCCAACGGTGGTACAGCGCGCGATGTAGCCGGAAAGACCGGCGCAATACTCGCCGCCCTAACGGCGCTACTCCCCCCTGCACGGCTCGTGGCCCGGTAGACCGGCGACCGTCAAGAACTACTGATATCGAGGCCGATCCACTGATGGCGCAGTCGGGAGTAATGCCGAGCGCCACGCCACGGGGGCATCTCGAGTGCGGTCCAAAAGTGCGCGGCAGTACGAGAAGCCGCCGCGCTGATTTTCTCCCGGGCGTCGTGGCAACTCTCGTGACAGCGAGGCGAGGGTGACGAAATGTGCGAAGGCGACCCCGTGGCACGAACCAACACCCACTCGTCCAGGACCTAATCTTGTCAGCCAAGTCCCACCCGCTTAGATTGAGCCCACGCCCGGAGGGTATGCGAATTGGCTAGCGGCCTGACTCGAAATCAGGTGCCCCGCAAGGGGTTGGGGGTTCGAGTCCCCTGCCCTCCGCTCG
>CALKYM010000280.1 GCA_938003525.1 uncultured Planctomycetales bacterium
CGGAGTGTTCGTTGAGACAAGAACCTGAGCCGGGGACGTCAGTCCCCGGAAAAGTCGCAATGGCCAGAGCGGCCACGAAATCCGGGGGCTCACGCCCCCGGCTCGGGGGAAAGTCGAAACGAACGCCACGATCCGGCGCGCCGCGCGTCGTCTGACGGCGATCGGCAAACCGGGCGGCTACCGTGTGCCTAGCCACGGTTGTGACAAGGTCGTGAGACCGTGGCACAACACAGGTTTGATACCGGCAGTTGCCCACCCCGAACCAACCCGAACCACCGCCGATTTGCCCCAGCGGCCGCGGCGCGCAAAATTTTGGCTCGCGATTTCTGAAGAGTGCAAAACTGTCTCGCAGTACGCGCGCACAGCGGCACAGACTGTACGTCGTAACAGGGCAGCCGGCGCGGCATTCAGCGTCGCACGCCCATAGCGGCACCGAGACCGAAGAAGCCAAGGTTGGCAAGATCGTGGCGCGAGTGGGCCAGCTCGGTCCAGAGCTGACTTTCAACCGAGCCTTGGGCGAACAGAGTTGCGCCACTGCCAAGCTGCCGCGCAGCGCGGATCCCAAGTTCCGCCTCAAAAGCTCCCACTGCGTGGTTGCGATCTTGCGCCGTAAGCACCGCGAGTAGGAGCCCCAGATCGGAACTCTCGATCCGCTGATCGAAATCGCTCAGTAGGATCGCGGCACGGCCAGAGCCGAACAACTCAATCGTAGAAAGAGTGGGCACGATCAACTCGACGCCCAGGCTCGGCCCAAGGCCCTCGAGGTCGAACCTGGAGCTCATGAACGAATTCTGAAAGTTTGTCGTTATGGATGTGACCTGCTCGTAGTGAACATAGCGCACCCCACCACTGAAATAGAAATCCCCCCAAGATCGCGCCAAACGGCGGGTGTATTCCAGGTCGACGACGTCCATTTCCAGATTCTGGTCGGCAATGAAAAAGGTGTTGGCAGCGCTGGTACTCGTCACTGTCAGATCGCTACCCACCAGGCCGAGAATCCGAACAACGGTATCCGGCGGACCGTTGGCAGGGTCGGTCAGTGATATCAACTGAGAGTCACCGTCGAAGGTCCAATATCGCGCGCGGATGCCGTGTCCGTTTGATGTCTGGTAGCCGAACCACACCCGCGGTGTTGCTTCGAAGTCGAAGTCAAACGAGGGCGCCGACTCGACGAAGGCTCCATTGACAAAGAACGACTGATCGAAGGGAACGTTGCCCGACAGGTATGGTTGCGCAAACACGACTGCCGCGCCGCCGACGATACCCGGCGCGGGACCGCAACAAGTCCTGCACGCCGCCGTGCAACTGGCCGCTGGCAATCGTGTCACTTGCGATGCAAGCTGGGCGTACTCGGCTTCGAGCCGCGCCAGCCGTGCTTCGTACGATTCATGGGCCGTTTCGGCTGCACGACCGGTCGTCGTCACAAACACGACGATGATCAGCAGCCGCGAAAGGACGCTATGAGAGAGCGTTGCGGCCAAACCCATTGCCTGCCTCGCCGTCGAACCCTGAATTGTGAGCAACGCGCAGTTGCCCGCCTTTCGCAAGTTTCGTCATCGTGCGACGGGAGACTGAGGCAAATCTATGCGTTGCGGCAAGCCAATCGCGGGCCACAGCATTGCTGGCGTGGCACTGACTGCGTCGGCGAACATTGCAATCTCTGGACGCTGCCGCCTCGCCCCAACTCGAAGCGCCAAGTGGCGCGCCGTGCTCGCTGGAATGCGTCGCCACCGCATTCGCAAGTCTGCCTGATGCAGCGCGCAGAATGGTTGGCAGCGCTTCGTTCAAGCCGCAGTCGGCACTAAGACCGGCGTGGCGGGCTCGGGCGACGAGGCACCAACGCCAACTTGCGCGAGAATCGTCCGAAACAAAGCCGCTGCTGCGCTTGCGGAAAGCGCATACCGCTCGTAGTTCAGTACCAGCCGCGTGCGACCGCCATAAGTGACACAAGAGAACGCCACGCTGGTATGCGGACGCACGGGCGAAGCCGACTCGACGGCTTCCAGCGTCAGGTCGCCGGCTGACAGTTTCTCATCGAGGTAGGGCAGCGGCGTGTCGTTTAAGACCTTGCCCATGTTGCTGAACACGCAGGTGGCATAGCAGCGATTGGCGCGCGTGAGAAACTTCAATCCGCCCGGGATCAATCGCACCAGCGCCGTCCCGCGCACGAAAGCCAGCGCCAAGCGGAAGCGCTTGATGAGGCCCAGTTCCCAGGCGATCGTCTTCAACAGCCATTGCGAGCTGGCATACCAGGCGGGCTTGCGATCGACGAACACCATGGCCACGACGTTGGCTGCCGGCATCGCGTCGTCTCCCCTGGTACGCAGATTCACCGGCACCATCACGCGGATCGGCTTGAAGCGCTGCGCGGCGCCATACTTGGCGTTCCACTGCTCGATGGCCAGGCAAAGGTCGCGGGTGAGCACGTCGTTGAGCGTCGCACCTTCACGGCGACTGGTGCGCTTCAGGTTCGCCAATTCTTCGTCGCTCAGTACCTGGGCAGGCTGATCGACCACGGCACCGGGATCGACCGGCTGGAAACGGTGCGGCCGATAGACCTTGACGGGCCGCCGAAGAAAAAACGTGGCAAAGCCGATCACCAGCCCCCATAGTTCCAAGGGCAATCGCGCCAACATGCCCAGTCGGCCCATTCCGAATCGCGCGCGATTGTGCAGCAGCGTCGCGTTGAGGGGTCGCAAATTCACCCGCTGATCGGCGTTCACCATGCGATTGTGATACGCGCACAGCAGGTCTTCGATGAAGCGGTAAGCGCCGATTCCATCGCTGCACGCATGGTGAAACTGCAATCGCATCTCGCAACGCTCGGCGCCCTGACGCACCCAGATGCGCACGCCGCAGCCGTGGCGCAAATCGATAGCTTCGCCGCCAGGGTAACGCAGCGGCGCCTGGGCGTCGGCGATGTCGACGTACGGTTCAGGCGACAGCGACCAGTCCCAGGCCAGTCGCCCGAAGCGCCGTTTGACGATCCGCGCGGACAGCAGCGGATGTCGTTCGAGCGCCTCGAACACAGATTGTCGGAATGCCTCTTGATCGATCTGCCCGCGGAACTTCAGGCGGATCGTGAACGTCATCGGGTGGCTCGCGCGGTCGTCGGCCAGCATGTACGACTCGAACGGCACCAGCGGTAACGGGGAGCGCATGAACGGGCCTCGCACATCGAGAGGGAGAGCGGCGCCGCGCGTTCTTCACGCGGTCCACGACATGCTCAGCGCATTTCGCCTGGCAGGTGTTACGCCCGGGAGTTCGCGGCGGGCGGCGCCTGGGCCGACGAGCAGGTGCCCAGGTCGCTGGCTTGCGACAGGGTGGCTTTGCTGCCTAGCGCAATCAGACAGTCCGAGGGCGAGATGTGGTAGTCGGCTGTGGGGGGAAAGACCAACTCGCCGGATGCGGCCCGCACGCCGACCACGATCACCCCTCGTTCCCGTAGATTGGCTTCGGCCAGAGTTTTGCCGACCAGCGGGCCGTCGGCGGCCACTTGAATCTCGGCCAGGTCGAGTTCCGCATTCGGTCCCGAGACGACTTCGAAGAAGTCCTCGAGATTCGGGTTGGCCATCAACTGCGCCATCCGCATGGCGCTGGTGCCGAACAGCGTGATCACTCGGTCGGCGCCCGCTTTGCGCATTTTCGGCGCGCTCGACTCGTCGACCGCGCGGGCAATGATGCGCAACTCGGGCGCAATCGTGCGCGCGGAGAGGGAGACATAGAGATTGTCGGCATCGCTGGAGAGCACGGTGGCCAGAGCCGCCGCGCGCTGGATGCCGGCGTTGATCAGCACCTCGTCGTCGGTGGCATCGCCGTCGATGGTATGCCAGCCCTGCGCACGAAAGTCGTCGATCAACTCGTCGTTGCTGTCGATCACGACGAACGGCAGTCCTTCAGCGGCCAGGTGCTGGCAAACCGCCCTGCCCATGCGGCCTGCGCCGCAGACGATGAAATGGTTGCTCATCGACTTGATGTGAGTGTCCATCTTGCGTTTTTCCAGGTTCGACTGAATCTCGGCCCGAATGACCTGTTCGCCCAGCGCGACGATGCCGTAGAAGAAGATGCCCAGCCCGGCCACTAGGTAGAAGATAACGAAAATCCGCCCTGCTGAACTCAGCTCTCGCACCTCAGCATACCCGACGGTCGTGATCGTGATCATCGCCATGTAGAGGGCATCGAGCGGAGCCCAGCCCTCGATGATCATGAAGCCCAGCGTGCCGGCGATGGGCAACAGGATCAGGATACCGGTGATCCGACGAAGATCGCGCATGGAGTTTCGGGGCTCGCGTTGGCTTGCCTCACTGGGCGGAGTGGTGCACGATTGTGTGCCACAATCACAAATCACGTCAATCGCACTCAGATGGCGACGTGTGCAAGCCTTGCTGCGCGCCGCGTTGGTTCATCGAAAGGTACGTGCATGTCACCCTGGGACGCGGCCCTCGAACAGATTGCCGCCGCGCGGCGGTATAGCCTTGATGTGTTGGACACCGTGTCGGAAAACAACTGGTTCCGGATGCCTCCGGGCGACATCACGCACGTCGGCTGGCAGGCGGGTCACCTGGCCGTGGCACAGTTCAATCTGGGCCTCGTGCGCACCGAAGGCGCCAGCACCGAAGATACATCGCTGTTGCCGACTGACTTCCGCGAGCTGTTCGGCAAGGGTTCGATGCCGCAGCCCGGCGCCGATGCCTATCCCGCTGCCGCTGAAATTCGCCGCGTGATGCAAAGCGTGCACGCCGCGGTCATCGACCACGGACGCACACTGGACAAGCTCGCCGTCGATGCGCCAGTGGTCGGCGCCGAGCATCCACAGTTCAGCACCAAGCTTGGCGCGCTATTGTGGTGTGGCCAGCACGAGATGATCCACGCCGGACAAATCGCTCTGCTGCGCCGTTTGCTCGGCCAGCCGCCGCGCTGGTAAATTGTCGCCGCTGCCGGGATCGCAGCTTCCGCCCGCTGTTCGACCCGTGGGGTATTCGTCATGAAAGACAAGCAGACGTATTCGTTCGAACTCGAAACCGCGATGCACGAGTTCCTGGAGCAGATGGCCGCCCAGTACAAGTTGGGCGACGCCGGCAAGGCTGCCCGCTGCCTGATCAACTACGCCCGCGACAACGCGGACCAGCACGACGCAATCTTCGACGAGATCCGCTGTCTCGACTGTTAGCGCCGTCTCAGTCGTGCCAGCACCCGGCGATCAGTTCAGCAGCCGCAATTCATCGCCGAGCCGCAGCCTGCCGCCGCCAGAAACCGGCGCCAGCCGCGTATTGATGGTCAGCCGATAGTAATGGTCGAACGCCCACCGCGGCGCCCAATCGGGCAAGCTCTCCTGTCGCTGCCGGCTGAACTCTTTGGCAAAGCCGGCGATCACGTCGCCCGTCTCCGGATGCCGGCTGGGTACGACGCATCGCTGGCAAACGCCCGTCCCTTCGAACACAACTTCGCCCACCGCCAGTCGCACCGTGCCGTTTTCGCCGGGCACGAGACGATCTTCCCAGAAGGCGGGTACGCCGTCGATTTCGAGGTTCGCGCGGAAACGCCTTCGCGCGTCGTCGACTGTCGTCGGCGAGAACCACTCGGCTACCGTCGCCAGAGTTGCCGTGCTCACGATCGTCGGACCCGGCGCTTGCGTGTCGTCGGGCATCCCGCGCTCGGAATCTTCGACGATGTGCAACTTCGTCCCGAAGTGCTCGCTCAGCCAGGCATCAAGTCGTGGGCGGTCGTCATCCAAATGAAACGTCGCGCCGGCACTGCCTGCATCGCGTACGGCTAACGTCACTTCGCGGCGTACGAGATCGAACGTCGCGGCCAGCCGGTGAATGCGGGCATCGCGCTTACCGTGGAAAAACTGTCCCGCAGGATCGGCGATGGCGTAACGTCGGTCGTCGCGCAAAGCGCCGCTGGGCAAGATGTCGCCGGCATCGAGATCGACACCATCGAGCGACTTGATGGGGTAGATCGTCAAACGAGCCAAGCGCGGCGTCATGATTACTCGTCTGCCTCTTCGTCGAGCTGCGCAGCGACTTGCTGATAGTCGGCATAGATGGCCGCAAAGTCAGGTAGCATCTCGTGTTTGTCGAACGCAAACACGCCGAACCGCAGCCGCAAAGGTTTGTCGCGCGTGACGGTCACGGCGCTGGGTTCACCACCGGTGAAAGCGCGACGTCCAAACGGATTGGCCAGCATCAGCCCGTAATCACGGACGTGAAACCAACTGCGGCGGAAGTTCTCCGGATGTGGCATCAGCACCAGCCCCGCCAGCCCGCCATCCAGCTTCCCGTAGTACGCGCACCAATCAGCGACCTGGCCCCACGCCTCCTCCTCATTTCGCTGGCCCGCGCTGTTGATCACGGTGCCGCCCCGCTCGACAGTCAAAGGAGTCGCGACCCGCACGCCCAGCCCCATTTCTTCCTGATCGCCGAATACAAGCGGATCTTTCCCGGGCTCGAACGTCGAATCCCATACGATGAGATGCCCGTCGGGCCGCACGACGAAGTACAGACGAACGTCCTCGAACGCCACGGTCCGCTCGTCGTCGTAGTATTCATGCATGCCGCGAATTTCGATCGCCACAAGACCGTTACGCGACGCAAAACCTTCTAGCGTGGTTTCTACACGACCGCGATTCCGCCAGAAGTCGACGCCCGAAAAATCGCCAAACGCCAGCCAGATGCCGGGGTGCATCGTCGCGTGATCGGCCAAATCACGACTCTCGTCGGGCGGATGTCGCCGCGTGACTTGCACGCCGCCGGGCCCGCACAGATCGCAAAGGAACGGACGCAGAATCTCGTCATGACGCGTGACGAAGCGCGCAGCGGGCTGCTCGTCGACTTCCACCTGCACGCTCTTGCCACCGTCGGCGAGACTCGCCCCCAACGAGTTACCTTGGGCGAAAGCCGTATGTGTGAGTGCGCCCAGCAGGATGATAGCCCAAGCTGCAGTCTGACAGTGTCGAGTGGCCATAGGGAGTTCGCAATTCAATGTGTGCCCCTCGGGTGCCACTGCTGGCTTGTCCAGCAGTGCCGAGTCTTCGACCGTCAGAGTGTTTAATTCAAACACACGTCGCCAAGGAAGTTGTCGCACCTTTACCGCTGCAGATCAAACGGTCGGATGGAGTGATCATCCGCACCGCTGGGCACTGCTGGGCAAGCCAGCAGTGGCACCCGCCTTGCACACCTATGATTGCGACGGCCACGACTTAGGCCCGCTGAAACAGTGCGCGTCGCAACTCTTCGGAGAACGTGGCGCTGGTGTCGAGCACGCGTTGGAACTCGTCTTTGGCGAGTGTGTAGA
>CALKYM010000281.1 GCA_938003525.1 uncultured Planctomycetales bacterium
GATGGTTCGTCTCTGCACACGCAATATCGGGTAGTGTCATGCTGCGGCTGTTTTCTTTTGCGCTGGTTGTCGTTGTTGGATTGTGGCCTTCGCCCGCTCGGGCCGAACTGCAGGTTGGCGTGGGCAAGGCGATCATTACGCCCGATCCGCTGTTGCCGGTTTCCGGAGGTGTGGGACCGGCCCGTCCGGCGACGGGCAAGCAGGGTGAGTTGACCGCGCGGGCGATGGTCGTCGCGCGGGGCGAAACCAAGGTCGCGCTGGTCCAGCTCGATCTGCTGGGGTTCCCCTCCGTCCTCTGCGCCCGGGTCCACAAGCAGGTGCCGCGTATTCCGGCCGAGAACATCTTGATCGGCTCGACGCACACGCACAGCGCTCCGGACTGCTACGCCTTCCCCAGCCCGGCGGGAGACAAGCACACCGGCGATCTCGACTACATGGACTTCGTCTGCAACCAGGCGGCGGCCGCCATCAATCAAGCGCTCGATGGCCTCCAGCCGGCCCATCTGAAAATCGCCACCGGCGAAGCCGAAGGAAAGATCGCCTACAACTATTACGCGCCGGAACTCTACGATCCCCGCATGTCGGTCGTGCAGGCCATCACGACCGACGGACAGACGATCTGCACGCTGGTCAACTACGCCGTCCATCCGGAGGTGCTGGGCAACCGCGTCGGCCTGTTGAGCCCCGATTTGGTGGGACCGCTGTGCGACCAGCTCGAAGCCGACCTGGGCGGCATGGGCATGTTCTTCAACGGCGCTCAAGGAGGCATGATCACGGCCGACAATCGCATTCTCGACAACCCGTCGGACCCGCGCAAAGCCCGCTGGCACGATGCTCGCACGTGGGAAGAGTGTCTGCGAATCGGCCGGCTGATGGCGTCCGAAGCGGAGCGGATCATCGCGGACGCATCGCCCCAGCTCGACCCGCCGCTGGAGTGTCATGCCCTGGAGGTCAGGTTCCCGGTCGATTCGCACCTGATGTGGCTCATCATTACCCACTCACCCTTGAACTACCCACACAACGACGACGACCACACGATCACCACCCGGCTCAACCTGGTGAACCTGGGCGACGCGCAGATTCTCACCATCCCCGGCGAGGCGCTGCCCAACATCGGCTACTACCTCAAGCGCCACATGCGCGGCCAAAACGGCAACAACCTGCTCTTGGGCCTCACCAACGACGCCTTCGGCTACATCCTCACCGAAGTCGACTTCAACAGCTTCGCCCGCTACGAGTACATCTCTGAAACCTCGCTGGGGGAGATGACGGGTGAGATCCTCATCGAGAACCTGCTCAAGCTGGTTGAAGAGCATCCGCCGGGTCGGTGAAGGGGGCTCAACCCGTCGGTGCCGAACCACAAAGAACAGGCGTGCAGTAGCTTGCGTACTCCGTACGTGCCGCACGAAAACCGGCGAGATGCTGTAACAGGTTCTGGTCGATCGGGTTCGCACGGCGTGCGTACTAGGCTCGCCTTCGGAGCAACGCTCAGAATTCAATGATTTGTGCGTCCGATACTGGAGGGAACGAGCAGACGAGGAACTTCAGCGACGAGGCGAGCTATGAAGTCTTCGACTTGGGATCGGTTGGATGAGGAGTCTAGCACGTTTCCGATCATGCGGGCAGGAGAAGGCGCAGCGGACGTGGAGATTGCTGACGCCGGCTCAGAAATCGGCTGCGAATTCCATGATGACTACGCAGCTTTCTTGAGGCGGTACGGAGGGCCAATGGTTGGATCGCTTCCTGTCTTCGGGTTGCGACCGACCAAAGTGATGGGTGAACGGTGGTCGGTCGTAGAAGTGACGCGGTGGTTCCGAGCCGAAGGATGGCCTGAAACGTCGAGTTGGTACGTGATTTCTGAGGACGGGTTCGGCAATCCCATTGGTGTCGCACGAGACGGACAGGTAATGATCTCCGACCACGATGTGGGTCAAACGCGCGTGCTCGCGAGGTCTTTTGAAGATGTCCTGTTGCAGCGCTGCTTCAAGAATCCATGACTCTCGGATGTGTCACTAGCTATCGGATGTTTTGATCAGGTCGACACGCAATACCTATCGTGAGGAAAAGACGGGCAGCGTACGCACGGTGTGCAGTACACTACGCGACTCATCTTGCGGCGGCGACTATTGCGGACTCGCTGTGAAGTAGTCCGCTGTGTCGTCTTGGCCTTTTGCGACAAGCAGTTCTTGCTTTTGCGAAATGGTTTGGATGAGTCGGATGGCGGCGATGCAGGAGGCGATGGCGAGGACGCCCGAAGCGATGGAAGCAACGGTTGCTGCTTGCAGCTTTTCGATGGTATCGGCGTTCAGCGTCAGCCGAAACGTGACCTGCCCGAGAATGCCGTTGATGATCCACAGGCCCCACCACCCGGCCAGCAGCGCGCTGCCTCCTTGCGATTTCCAGTTCATGGGATCGGTGCTGACCTGCCAAATCTCTTTCATGACCTGATAGGGGCGAACGAGATTGAGGATGGGGATGAAGTAGTAGCCCACGGCCCACCCTGGAGTGTATTGCATGTCCTCGGCCCCGAAGCCGTGGCAATTTCGATTGGCGCGATGGGTACACTTCAAAAAGACAATTGCCGTCACCAGAAAGACGGCAATAAAGCCGATGCCGATCATTCCCTGGCGCGCATCGTTGGCCTCCGCCTCCTCCATCGTGAAGTCTCGCCCGAGCAATGCCATCTGGGCCGCATCGCCGAGAATGCTCACCACGTCGACCAGCAGAGAGATGATGAGCATCGCGATCAGGAATTTCGTGAGCGCCTGCGGGTCTTTCGTATATGTATAACGGGGGACTTCTGTCGTTGGCGGCGTCGTTGCAGTGCCGCCTTCTCCGCGCGGCCCCAACAACTCGGAGAGGGGGCGCCAATCGATCATTCCCGACTGCCAATACATCGTCTCTTCCAGCAGTTCGCCCTGGTCCCACAAGGCCCGCAGTTGTTTCTCGCTGTATTCCGCCTGCTTTCCCTCAGGCAACGTCACCCGGATGACGCCCATGGTGCTTCCTTTCGCTGACTGGCATGCTGAGTAGAGGTCCTGCCCGATGTATCAAGACCGCAGTGGTGCAGTCTGATATGCGCGGCGTGAAACCTATAGCTCGATTTGTAACTCTCTGTAGCCCGCGCGTCACGTAGGATTCGGCGCACAGAGGTGGAATTCCGATGGCTCTTCAAATGCCGAAGCGCGGAGCAGACGCAGGGGATGTACCGGGCGTGGCGCACCAGCAGCAGGGAAACTCTGCGGCTCCTGAAGGCAATGAGGTACGCACGCCGTGCGGTACCCAATGCGTCCGCGTTGCATCGTGTACGACGGTACAGCTACTGTTGGAGCACCTGTCGACGAGCTGCTTCAATCGATCCGCAGACAGCCCCGGCCTGAATTCCCAGTTCCTGCAGTTGCGTCACGGCGCTTGGAGATCCGACCCACGCCACTCGCGAATGGGTATTCGCGAACTCAAGAAACGACGGATAGAGGCCGGTTCCCATTCGGTCAAAATTGGTCATATCAACCACCAGCGGTTCGTCGCGCGGGAATCCCCAGAAGCAGTGGTTTAGTTCCTTCTCATTGTCGGAGCCCAAAGAGCCGAAGATACGTATTCGACGCGGCGACTCCTCGATCACACGAGCGGGCAAGCCGAGATCTAGGTAGACGTGCAACTGCTCCAAGCTTTCGATGCTCGTCTGCTCCGCCAAGGATTCCCACGCAAGACGATACAAGAGCAACACGTACTGGTGTTGCTGTGAGTCTTTGCTTGGGCTCCAAGTCGAAAATGAGTGAGCTCTACTGGCCGTACAGTACGATGCGTCAATGGTCATTCCGTCCAAGCCAACTTCGTCACGATCGTTAGTCACGAGCGGCTGCAACTCTTCAGCGTCACGCCAGAATGTGTCGCCGACTCCCTGCTCAAGCGCAACTGTTTCCGTGACTTTCTGTGGCGATTGCGCATCGACGCTTACGTCAGAGGAGTACCAAGACCATAGGCTTTCCGTTAGCGATGTTAGTCGCAGCGATGTCGTCGCTGCTTTGGATGCTTGCAGGATGACCTCCGGATGAAACGACGGGAAAAGCACAACCTCCGCGACCGCAGATTCTGCCTCTGAGGACGCGAGCCGTCTATTGCCGCGGCTGCGCAGGAGTTTGTGCGCGTGGGTGCGGTAGTCGTCGAGCCAGTCTGACATTGACACCCCCGAGGGCCGAGAGCGACATCGTTGTGAGCACCGCA
Source organism: uncultured Planctomycetales bacterium (assembly GCA_938003525.1). Classification (GTDB taxonomy): domain Bacteria; phylum Planctomycetota; class Planctomycetia; order Pirellulales; family JAEUIK01; genus CALKYM01. The sequence continues at coordinate 4,225 of CALKYM010000281.1, forward strand.
ACGCGCTGAGCGCACCGCGCATTGTACCTTCGCCCCTACCCCGCTTCTTGCCGCGCGAAGCTTTCGAGGCGTTCGACTTCGTAGGTGCTGCCGACGACTAGGGGGCTGCGTTGGTGGACGCTTTCGGGTTGGATGTCCATGATGCGGCGGAAGCCGTCGCTGGCTTTGCCGCCGGCTTGTTCGGCCAGGAAGGCGATGGGGTTGGCTTCGTACAACAGACGCAGCTTGCCCCGTTCGTAGCGGGCCGTCGGCGGGTAAAGAAAGATGCCGCCCTTGAGCAGCGTGCGGTGGAAGTCGGCCACCAGCGAGCCGATGTACCGCGAGGAATACGTCGTGCCGTCTTCGCCCGACTTGAGCCAGTGCAAAAAGCGGCGGACGTAAGCGGGAAAACTGTCGGCGTTCGCTTCGTTCACCGAGTACAGGCTGCCGCGTTTTGGCATCTTGATGTCGGAGTGGCTGAGCACGAAGGCGCCGATCAACGGGTCGAGCGTGAAACCGTGTACGCCGCCGCCGGTGGTGTAGACCAGCATCGTCGATGAGCCATAGAGCACGTAGCCGGCGGCCACCTGCTTATCGCCCGGTTGCAGCACGTCGCGGGCAGGATCTTCGGAGTTGCCGAGATCGCGGCGAAAGATCGAAAAGATCGTGCCCACGCTCACGTTGAGATCGATGTTGCTGGAACCGTCGAGCGGATCGAACACGACCACGTATTCACCGGCCGTGGGATTCTTGAGCACAACGACGGGCTCTTCGTTCTCCTCGGAAGCCAGCACGCCGACGTTGCCGCGGTTGCCCAGGCATTCAAACAGCGCCTGATTGGCCAACATGTCGAGTTTCTGTACGGCCTCGCCCTGCACGTTGGTATTGCCGGCGGCGCCGAGCACGTCGTTCAATCCGGCACGTCGGACTTGGGCGGCGACGATCTTGGTAGCCAGCGTGATGCCGCACAACAGCCAGGAAAAGTTGCCGGATGCATCCGGAAACCGTTGTCGCTGCTGATCGAGAATGTGCTGGGCGACGGTCGTGCGGTGTGGCGAGCCGGCCTGACCGTTGGATGTTAGCGCTTCAATCGACTGCTCGAGTTGCGTGCTCATGGCGTGAGAACCGCCTTTGTCCTTGAGCGTGTGAGATGGAAAGCACGACGGCCGTTTGTGACATGCCGAACGAAGTTCTTAGGTTGCGACGGCTACGCTGCAGTAGAATCCGTCACGTCAATGGTCGGCCGATGTGGTCGGGCACTACTGGGCAAGCCAGCAGTGGCACCCGGAGTCTGCGCTGGGCGGGGTAACCAAGAACCGCGCTGCACCGGCTGCTCATCTCTATCATATCACCCGGAGCAGGTTTTCAGCAGTAGAAGACGGCCGCGCGGCGGCTTTCGTAGGTCGGTCTGCCCCTTCTACAGCGACAGCGCGCGGCGCGCGCGGATTTCGGTGGACGAAATGTCGCAGCGGAAGTCGGTCTCGGGCACGCCCTCGCACAGTTCGCGCAGGCGGGCTGGTAAGTCGATCTCGTCGAGGCCGATGAAACGGTCTGCCAGCAGTCGTCCGAAGACGAGAAACCGGCACTCATTGCCGGCGATGGCTTCGACGGCCGCATCCCGGGCTGTCGCATCGCCACCGTAGTAAACGGCATCTCCGATGCGGGCCACGGTGTCGGCACCCACGACAAACGTTGTGCCAGGGAAGAGTTGGCTCTTGTCGACGAACGTCGATGCGCGGGAAATCCAGAGCAGCCGGCTACGGTCGACGTGCGAGAGTCGCCAGGCG
>CALKYM010000282.1 GCA_938003525.1 uncultured Planctomycetales bacterium
ACTAGCAACATCCAACTGTGTTCATTGTTAGCGGCAGGGTGGCTCTTTTTCAAAAGGTGTTTTCGCGCGGCACAACGTGACTCGGGGACACCACAGCAGATGGACAGTGACCGGCGGTCGCTGGCGTTGTCGATTCGTCGAGCCTATATTCGGGACCCGCGTGACCGTCTCCATGAAGTCTGACCATAGAGAGCCCCATGTCCGCTCCCGCTGAACTTGATCTGAAGGCGTCCATCCGTGCCATTCCGGACTTCCCCAAGCCGGGGATCATGTTTCGGGATATCACTCCTCTCTTGGCTAGTCACGATACGTTGCGCGCGGCCGTTGTGCAGTTGGCCGATCACTATCGCTCGGACAAGCCCGACGTGATTGCGGCGGCCGAGGCGCGGGGCTTCATCTTCGCGGCGCCGATGGCCCTGGAACTCGGCGTGGGCTTCGTGCCGATTCGCAAGCCGGGCAAGTTGCCGTTCGACACACACGCGTTTCACTACGAACTCGAGTACGGCACCGATTCGCTGGAGGTGCACATCGACGGGATCACGCCGGGGCAGAAAGTGCTCTTGGTCGACGATCTGCTGGCCACCGGCGGGACGATCGAGGCGTGCTGCAAATTGGTGGAAAAATCCGGGGCGCACGTCCACGGGTGCGCGTTTCTGGTTGAACTCGTCGATCTGGGCGGGGCGGCCCGTATTGCCGAACATAAGCCGTTCAGCCTGATTCAGTATTGAACGCGCGATTGATCGCGCATCTGCGGGCGGCAGACAATGATTCGCATCGGCATTGTGGGCTGCGGAAGAATCTTGGCGGCCCACTTGCGCGGCTACCGGCTCTTGCGCGAGGCCGGCATCGACGACTTTTGTATTACGGCGCTGTGTGCGCGGCGCGAAGCGGACGCCGCCATGTATGTCGCGCGGGGGAAAGGCCCGCCACAGCGGCCGGCCGTGAGCGCCATCGAAGGTGATCCGCTGGCGATTGGCGACGAGTATCTCTCCGACTTCCAGCCGGATGTCGACGTCGAGATCTTTACCGACTACGAGCAGATGATCGCCGAGGGGCCGATTGACGCGGTCAACGACTACACGACCCACGCTTTGCATCATCAGGTGGCCGCGGCGTCGCTCGCTGCCGGCAAGCATCTGATGACGCAGAAACCGATGGCCGTGACGGTGGCGGCCGGGCGCCGCATGTGCGAGGAGGCCGATGCGCGGGGACTGACGTTTGGCGTCTTCGAGAACTTCCGCCACACGCCGCAGACCCGGCACCTGCGCTGGGCGTTCGATTCAGGGCGCTGCGGAAAGTTGCAGATGATCCTGATGACCTACATCGGCTGTTGGTGGGCCCCCGATTTGATCGTGGCTGAAACGCCGTGGCGGCACCGGCTGGTGGAAGGTGGCGGGATCAGCCTCGATCTGGGCGTCCATTTCTTCGACCAGATTCGCACGGTGGCCGGCGAGATCGAGACGGTCACTGCGCGAACAGCGGTCGTCGAGCCGCGCCGACAAACTCGCGACGCGCTGGGGCAGGTGAACGACGAGATCGAATGTGACGCGGACGACACGTGTTTCGCCGCAGCGACCACTGCGGGCGGTGCGACCGTTCAACTATCGGCCAGTTGGGCTGGGCACGGTGCAGCGAGCCTGTTGGGTAGCGGCTCGATCTACTACGGGTCGAAAGCCAAAGTCGATGGCCAGCAGGTCACGTTCGATGGCGGCGAATCGGCCGAGTTGAGCGAGCTTTACCAACGCCAAGCGCCGCCCGAGCGCCAAGCCAACGAGTTCCCGCGCGGATTGAGCGACAGTTTCGCGCTGAGCCAGCTCGATTGGTTGCAGGCCGTCAACGCGGGGCGACAGCCGGAAACGGGCGGCTGGGAAGGGCTTCGCGATCTGGCCGCCGCTTTCGCCATTCTCGAGTCGCATACGGCTGGCCGCACCGTGGAAGTCCAGCAGGTCTTCGAAGGGAAAGTGTCTGCTTATCAGCGGCCCATCGACGAGCACTTCGGCACCGCTTGAAGTGAATCAGTCTGATGGCGCCTGGTTGCTTGACCTTCAAGACGGGGCGGCCGTAGCATGAAGTGGTGCACGTCGGGGCATTGATTCCCGAAATCCCTGAACCAGCGGGGACCAGTCATGCAGCTTTTCACTTCGTCAGCGCGACTCGCAACAGCGTTTGCCCTGGCAGGGCTTGTAGTGTGTCTGATGGCCGGGGATGTTTCCGCGTCGCGACCGGCACAAAGTGGTGTTCACGAACCGGGTGTGATCGCCGTGGCGCCGCAACCGGCGGCCGGCGCCGATGTGGAATCTCTGCGGCGTGCAACTCTGGCGAACGACGATGCCGCAGGCGAGATGCTGTTGGCCCGTCATCCGTATCCCGGCGTGCGCGTGGGCGTGGGCTACGGCGGTGTTGGCGTCCGATATGGCGTTGGCGGCTACTACGGGCGCTACGGCATCTCTCCGGGTTTCGGCTATCGTTCGTACCTCTATGGCAACCCCTACCTATACCATCGGCCGTACTATCCCCAGATCTATTACGGGTACTACGGCGCTTATCGACCGAGCATCTACGCCTATCGCTCGTTCAATTACACGCTGCCGCGCTACGGCGTGTACTACGCGCCCGCCATTCCCGCCGGTGCCGGAGCCACGGTCTACGGCGGCTGCTATTACTGGTAGGCCCGCGCCTGAATGAGCGACGTCGGGGCAGCGAGCCGTCGACGGCTAGCGCCCGAAGCCGACGAAGAAGCTGAAGTTGCGGATGTCGTCGCCGTCGGCGTGGGCCACCGGTACGGCGAAGTCGAGCGCGATGGGCGCAGGGCCGAGCGCGGCGATGCTGATCCGCAGTCCCACGCCGGGCGCGACGCGAAAATTGTCGGCATCCAGCGCCACGTTGTCTTCGACCGTACCGAAGTCGCAGAAGACCACGCCGTGCAGCATGTCGTTGGCGATGAGCGGGAACAGGTACTCGACCGATCCCAGCGCGAGGAACTCGCCACCGACAAACACGCCCAACTGTTGCGGCGAGGCACCGCGGAAATCGAAACCGCGGAGCGTGGAGAAACCGCCGGCGAAGTAGTGCTCGAAGATCGGCGTCTCGCTGCCGGCAAAGCCGAGCCGCCCGTTGAGGTTCAAGACGTGCCGTCCCGAGCCATCGGGCCGTTGCCGAATGAGGAAGTGTCGACTGCCTTCGAGATTCGCGCGGGGGAACTCGAACGTGCCGAAGCCGTGCTCGAGGGTCAGCTCGATCATGTGACCCTCGGTCGGCAAGAAGTTGTTGTCGCGCGTGTTGTGGGCCAACGTGACGCCGCCGATGTAAAGATCGTTGTCGCCCACGACGTCCATCAGGTCGGGCGGCGTGGGCAGCGCGACGTTGCTGATGTTGACCTGTTCGCCGCGCACGAACACCGTGCCGGACAGGTCGGGCGAGAACTGATAGCCCAGCGCCAGGCGGCCGCCGAGACGTTGTTCGTCCCAGTCGCGAAAGCGCCGCGTGAAGTAAAAGCCGCTGACGCCGAGTTGCACGAGCGAATCGAACAGGTACGGTTCGCGGAAGTTGATCATGTACCGCTGCAACTCGGTACCGGGAACGGCCTCGATGCGGAATTGCTGACCCGCACCACGGAACGCCGTGCCGTCGCGAATCTCAGCCAGGCTTGTCGGCCAACGGAAGAGATCGAAGTTCTGTTCATCCAGGATGATGTTGCCGACCAGTCCGGCATCAGAGTTGATACCCACGCCAAACTGCAATCGGCCTGTTTGCGCCTCTTCGGCGAAGGCGTCGATGTCGATGGTGGGCTCGAAGAAGCCGGAGCCTGCGCCGGGGAAGATCTCATCCGAGGTGGCCGCGCCACCTTGAGGGAACGGCTGTCCCACGCCGCCCGGTGGCGGAGCGAACATCATCGCGCCCGGGCGCGGCGGAGGAACGTAACGCGGCGGGACGTAGTTGGGCCCCAACGGGTTCACATTCTGTTGCACTGGGTTCGCCGGCGGGCCATAAGCGTTGGCTGCCGGATAGCCAGCACCGCCGAAGTTGTTCGCCGGGGGCGTCACTGTGTTGGGAGCCGGCACCACGTTGTAGTTCTGCTGCGGCGGAACCGTGCTGTACTGCGGCATGCCCGGCGCCATGGGCTGGATTTGCACTTGAGGAACGTTCTGCACGCCGGCGCCGGTGTTGTAGGGGTAGCCGTTCACTGCCGGGGGAGACTGCACCGGCAGCGGGTCGGGATTGGGGATGAAACGTCCACTGCCGGGCGACTGACCGCGGACGACCTTGCCGCGGGGGGCCGGCAGGGCCTGGTCTTCGGACGCGATGTGTTGTTGGCGCGGAGCAGGCGGAAGATTCCACGGTGCCGGCGCTACCGCGGGGCCTGCGCCGGCGTGTGGCGAGGGCAGTTCGGAGTTTGGCGCATCTTGGTCGGGCCCCAGTGCGCGATCTGGGGCGACCGGGGTTCCGGTCACGTTGAGATTCAGCCAGCGGTCGTTTCCGCCGGCCTGCGGCGCGGTCGGCCGCTGCCGGGGTGCAGGGCGTTGCGCGGTGTGGGTGTGCGGCGCATCGGGACTTTGTCCGCGGACGCCGGGGCGGCGGCCGGCAATCTGTGTCTTGTCTTCGCCCAGTTCCGGCGGGGCGAACGTGATCTTGGGCGGTGAACCCTGCGTGGGGTTGGTGACGAACAGCCCGGAGGCTTTCAGCCGACGCTCGGCGTCGCGAATCTTGCGAATGTCGACGATCTCGCCGGGCGCGATGCCCATGCGGTTGAGCACGGTGGTGATTTTGGTGTGCGGGTGGTCGCCGGCGATGTGCACGTTGATGTTGCCGACGCGCCACCGCTTGCCTTCTTCGATGTCGTAGACGAGATCGAGCGTGCCAGGCTCTTCCAAGAACCGCGGCTCGGCCTGCACATCGGCGAAGATGTAGCCGCGGCTTCCGTATTCATCGCGGATGCGCGCCAGGTCGCGGTTGAGCGCGCCTTGATCGAAGTAGTCGCCCGAGGCAATGTTCAGGTCTGCCGCCAGCAACTCCTGCGTCAGCTCGCTATTGCCGATGAACGACATGTTGCGGACACGGTAGCGCGGCCCTTCGTTGATGACGAACGTCACGTCGGCCCAATCGCCGCCGTCGGTGAAGACGACTTCGCGGCCGACCACCGCGCGAAAGAATCCCAGGCTGCGGTAGTAGGCCGTGAGCCGTTCGAGGTCGGCCGCCACTTGCTCGTCGTCGTAGTAGCCGCCGATGACCCAGGCGATGGGGGGCTTGGATTTGATTTGGGTCCGCAGCCGCGCGTCGTTGGCAATGCTGTTGCCGACAAAGCTGGTCCAGCGAACGCGGCGGCGAGGGCCTTCGTTGATCTCGAACACCACGCCGCGATCGCCCGGTTGGGTGCCCTCGTGAATTTCGATGCGAATCTTGCTGAAGCCCTTCTCGCGGTAGTAGTCCTCCAGCCGCCGCCGGCCCTCTTCGACGGAGAAGGGGTCCATCGCGTCGCCCACCCGGATGCCGATTTGCTTGTCGAGCGTCTTGCGCTTGATGCGCTTGTTGCCCACGTACTGAAGGTGGCGGACCGTGGGGCGTTCGACGAGTTGGAAGATCACCACGACGCCGTCGGGGCGACGCTCTTCGAGCGGCCGCACGCTGACGAACATCCGCGTCTTGTTCAGCGCGCGGACGTCCTTCTCAACCGTTTCCAAATCGAACGGCCGGCCGGCGCGGGTGCGGATGTGCTGCATGATCCGCGCCTCGGGAATGGTCTCGTTGCCGACCAGGCGGACCTCGGCAATCAGTTCTTGAGTCGGCCCGGGCGCGCCGCTCATCGGCGGAGGCGCAATTACTTGCTGCGCAGCGCAGGTGCAAACGAGCGCGGCGAGCGCGAAGAGTAGGGCGACGCCGCCGGTCAAGCGGCGGGCGATTTGGCGGTCATCCGCTCTGCGCATCAATCGGGGTTCCGTGGACTTGCGTGCCAGGCGCAGAGACACAGGCAACGGCATCGCCGGAAACATTCGGCAGCAGCAGCCTGGTCACACGGGAGCGGCGCGATGGGTTGGTATGCCGCCCGGTCGGTCTCGAAAAGCGGCCTACTGATACCGAAAGGGGGACCCAGCGACAAGGCGAATTCGCCGCCGGTCTTTCGCCGCGGCAAGAGGGGCAAGCCACGCTTCACGCGGCGCGATCACAGGGCAGACAGACCAGCCAAATCGCGGCAATTGGGCACGCCGAACCAAGCGGATTGCCACTGGCGTGCCGGCTGCAAGCAGCATGCACTCGCGGATCTGCTAGAAGGGATCGACCTGGTGCGCCAGCGGGGCGTTGCGGAAGCGCGTGGTTTCGGGCTGCCAGGTCAGGTCTACATCGCCGATGGGGCCGTTGCGATTCTTGGCGACGATGAGCGTGGCCTTGTTGGCCAAACCGCGCTCGTCGATTTCCTCCGGTGCGTGATAGACCTCCTCGCGATGGACGAACATCACGACGTCGGCATCCTGCTCGATAGCACCCGACTCACGCAGGTGACTCACGCGGGGGCGATTGTCTTTGGTCGTCTCGGCCTGCCGATTGAGCTGGGCCAGACAGAGCACCGGCACCTTGAGCTCCCGGGCCATCGTCTTCAGCCGGCGGGCGATGCGGGCCACCTGCTCCTGCCGCTGGTCGCGGGTGTTGTCGGGTTCAATGAGCTGCAGGTAGTCGACGACGACCAGCCCTAGGTTCTGCCGTCGCTTGAGTCGCCGGGCGATGGCCGCGATTTCCAACATGCTGCGCGACGGTGAATCGTCGATGAACAACGGCGCGGAACTCATGGCGCCGGAGACACGCACCAGTTCGCCGCGTTCGACGTCGGTCACGGTGTTATCGCGCAGTTTGTGACTGTCGACCTCGGCGCGGGAACAGAGCAGTCGATTGGCGACCTCCAGCTTCGACATTTCCAGGCTGACCAACAGCGTGGCGACGTTGCCTTCGATGGCGACGTGTTCGGCGATGTTGCAAGCGAGCGCAGTCTTGCCCATGCTCGGGCGTCCGGCGAGGATCGTGAGCTCGGAGTCTTGGAAGCCACCGATCATCTCGTCCAGATCTTCGAAGCCCGACTGCAGGCCGCGGATGGCCGTGTTGCTCTTCATCGCGGCGTCGAGCTGTTCCATCAGGCCGACGAGGGCCTCGTTGAGGTCGACCAGCTCGCCGACGCCTTTGCGCTCGCGAATGGTGAAGATCCGCTCTTCCGCAGTGCCCAGCAGATCGTCGGAATCCTTGCCCGCGGCGTACGCCATGCTGAGGATTTCCCCGCAGGTGAGAATCAGTCCCCGGGTGGTTGCCTTTTCACGCACGATGCGTGCGTAGTACGTCACGTGCGCGGCGTGCGGAACGGAATCTACCAGCTCGGCGATGGTGCCGCCGCCGCCGACTTTTTCGTAGTCGCCCGCGCTGCGGAGGCGATCGAGGAGGATCGTGGGATCGATCCGCGTGCCCTGATCGTTCATCTGCACGAGGTGGCGGTAGAGAATCTGGTGCCGGGCCAAGAAGAAATCTTCTGCGCCAATAATGAGCGCGACATCGTCGCAGCTTTCCGGTGCCAAGAGCAGGCCACCGAGGACGGCGCGCTCGGCGTCTTCATCGCGCGGCAGCGGCCGTTCGAGAATGTCGACCGTGGGGGGTGGCTTGCGGTCGTCGTCGCGATGTTTGCCGTTGCTTTTCTCGTGGGCCATCAGCGCTGCCCTCCATGAGCGCGAACTTCGTTGCTGGCGGTTACGAGCGCCGACGGATGATACTCGAACTTCGGTCGCTGGCAAGCGACTGTTGAGAAACTGCTGCCCATCGTCCCTCGGGCTGCGCACATCGACCGGGGAGATGCGTTGGCGCAGGCGAATTTTGCAGCCTTTCTTGCTGCCGCGGCCGTTACTCTTCGGGCGGGCTGCTGGGCGCTTCTTCGTCGCCGACGGTCGGGACGACCCAGACTTTCAGGTCGGCGTCGACGTCCTGGCCGAGGTGAATTCGCACGGTATAGAGCCCGAGTTCCTTGAGCGGTCCTTCCAGGCGAACCTGATCGGGCGTGATGGCAAAGTCGAGCCGCTTGAGCGCCGACACAATGTCGGCCGGACCGACCGAGCCGTAGAGGTGGCCTTCGTCGTTGGCGTTGGCTTCGATCGTGACGCTCTGCTTGCTGAGCGTATCGGCCTCGGCGCGAAGGCCCGCCATCCGCTGTCGCTGGATTTCCTGTAGTCGAGCGCGGTGCTTCTCGATCATCCGCTTGTGATGATCGGTGGCGATAGTCGCCAGACCTTGTGGGACCAGATAGTTGAAGGCGTACCCCGGCTTGACCTCGACGACCTCTCCCTGATCGCCGAGATGCTCGACGGACTGAATCAATAGCAACTGCACGCCGCCACGCTCTCCGCGATTCATGGCTTGCCGCTTCGGCCGGCGGCGGGCACGTTTGATGGATTTGGCTGGACTCATCTTGGATTCCGTATGTGTTTTGCCGAGTGTGCTTCTAGCGTTCGATTGATTGGGGCGGCGTTCTTTTAGAACGGGATCTCATCGTCGGGCGGTCGCGCGGCGTCTGCGTCGTCGCCGCCACCTCCTGCACCTGAGCGGCTCTGAGCGGGCGCGTCGGCGTACGAGTCGTCGCGGCGACCGCCTCCTCCCCCTCCGCCGCCACGGCCGCCGAGCATCTGCATCCGCTCGCCGACGACGTGCAGCTTCGATCGCTTTTGGCCATCGCGGCCTTCCCAGGTGTCGAGCTTCAGGCGTCCTTCGATCAGCAGCGGTGAGCCCTTGCTGAGATACTCGTTGGCCACCTCTGCCGTGCGGCCCCAAAGCGTCACGTCGACAAAGGTCGTCTCATCCTGCCACTCACCCGAGGCGGTCTTGCGTCGATCGTTGACTGCCACGCCGACGTCGGTCACGGCCGTCCCGCCCTGGGTGTAGCGGAGTTCGGGGTCGCGAGTCAGATTGCCGACGATGATCACTCGATTGAAGCTGGCCATGACGCAGGGTCTCCCGACGCGGTAGTGCGTCGCCAATGTGCGTTTGTTCGCGGGAAGCGATTGCGTGGGCCGTAGTTACGAGCGACGGCTCACCTGAACATACGTTCCCTGCCGGGCGTAGGCTAACAGATTCCCATTACGCTCACAAGCAAACCTCGCCGCGCGGAGTGCCGTCTGGCGAACGGCGCGCTGGGGCGAGGTTGCTTACGAGGCGGCGACCGGTTCCTTGTCCGACTTCTCGCTGGGCGGTTTGGCCTTATCGGGTGCACCGTCGGTCTTGGGACCGCCGCTGGGGGCCGTCGCCGTGGCATGTTCGACCAGCGTGTCGACAATGCGCGGATCGACCTTGATGATCAGCGACCGCAGGATCGAATCGGAGAGTTCAAACTGCCGGTTGATCGCGCTGATCTGCTCGCTGTCGATGCGGAAGTAGGTCAGCCAGTAGGTGCCTTTGCGCTGCCCCTTGATGGGGTAGGCCAACCGTCGCTCGTCCCAGAGCCGACCGGCAAGCAGCGTGCCGCTGTGTTCGCCGATGATCTTTTCAATTTGCCCCGATACGCCGGCCTGGTCGCGGCCATAGCGGTTCGAGTCGAAGATGAACAGGCCTTCGTATTCGTTCAATGCCAAAACCCAAGTTCCTCCTTCGCGATCAGTTGAAACGGTTCATGCATGCGGCTGTCCCTTCGGCGGCCCAGAAGGCCACTGCGTCGGCTGCCCGCTCTACGGCTTCGGCCATCATAGGCCGCTCGTCTTTGGTGAATTTGCTGAGCACGTAGTCTGCCGCGTTCCACTCGGGCGGCGGCTCTCCGACCCCGATCCGCAGACGTGGCACTTCGTCGGTGCCCAGTCGGCGAATGACGTCTGCGAGCCCGTTGTTTCCACCGTCGGAGCCTTTGCTCCGCACGCGGAGCTTGGCCAGCGGAAGATGGAAGTCGTCGCAGACGATCAGGATGTCTTCCTCTGGTATTTTGTAAAAGTCTCGTGCGGCCAACACGCTCGTGCCGCTGCGGTTCATGTAGGTTTCTGGCCAAAGGAGCAGCGTTCGCTGGCCGGACAGCACGACGTCGGCGACGCGGCCGTGAAAACGTGCCTGAGTTCCCGTTGCGCCGCCGCGGCGGGCCAATTCATCCAGGACGCACCAGCCCACGTTGTGCCGCGTGCCGTCGTACTTGCGCCCCGGGTTGCCCAGGCCCACGATCAGCTTCATGCTCATGCTCGCTCTCTTGTTGCCGCATGTGCCAGAGCGTGCAACTCAATCGCGACAACTGTTGTCGCCTGTGGACGGCCGATACCACGGCCGCCAGTGTATCGTTGCAGTCGTCCGGTCGGGCAACGCAGGGAGCGGATGCGCCGGGATTAGTCGCTGCCCTCCTCTTGATCGTCCTCGGATGGCTTCTGACCGATGATTTCGGGTTCCGCCGATTCGCCTTCGACGGCTTCTTCCTCTTCCTCTTCAGCGGCCGGCTCGACGCATTGCACCACGGTCGTCTCGGGCGGGAGCAGCACCTTGAGATTTTCGGGCAACTCCAATTCGTCGACGGTGATCGCAGAGCCGAGATGCAGGTCGTTGACGTTGACTTCCAGGTGATCGGGAATCGAGCCCGCGGGGCACTCGACGGCTGCTTCGTGCAACGAGTGGACGATGACGCCACCCTCTTTCAAGCCGGGCGCTTCGCCGCGCAATTCAACCTGAACGGTGACCTCCACACGTTCATGCTCCGAGACGCGCGCCAGGTCGACGTGCAATATCTCGACGCCGAAGGCGTCGTACTGCAAGTCGCGGATCAAGGCTTTTTCCTTGACGGCGCCTTGCAGCTCGACCATGTGGCTGGCGTGCCGCACGATGGCGGCCAGCTCTTCAGCCGGCAAAGTCAATGGGACATTGGCTTCGCCATGACCGTAGAGCACCGCGGGCACGCTGCCCGCGCGGCGCAGCCGGCGGTTGTTTCGTTTTCCAGTCTGTTCGCGTTTCTCAGCGTGCAGAACGTCTGCCATGAAATCCTCCGCCCGGCACAACGCCCGGGCTGTCTCTTGCCGACGAGCGGCTTTCGGTTCGCTCCAGAACCCAGCCATTGTGAGCGAATCGCCCTGGTTTGCAAGTCCAGAAGCTGCCGTTCGGCCGCTGCGCGGGGCGGGGCTGGTGACGAGCCGCGATGCCGGTGGCCGATGGCGGCGGGTTGATGGCCGCAGAGCGTCACTCGAAGAGCCGGCTCACCGACTCGTTGCGGTGAATACGCTTGATGGCCTCGCCCAAGAGCGGGGCAACGCTGAGAATCTGGATCTTGTCGCAGTCGATATCGTCGGCCAGCGGAATCGTGTCGGTGGTGACGACGCTGTCGATGGGGGCGTCGTTGAGGCGCGGGATGGCCGGGCCACAGAAAACACCGTGGGTGGCGGCGACGTGCACCTCGCGGACACCGGTCTCGCGCAACACGTGAGCCGCCCCGCAAATGGAGCCCGCCGTGCTGATCATGTCGTCGAACATCAGCGCGATTTTGCCTTCGACAGGGCCGCCGATGATGTTTTCCTGGCGGGTTTCTTCGGCGCTGCTGCGACGCTTGTCGACGATGGCCAGCTTGCCGCCCAGTCGGTTGTAGTGCACCAGCGCGCGTTTGATACTGCCCTCGTCGGGGCTGACGATCACGATGTCGTCGGACTGATATCCCCGGGCGGCGAAATGTTCGTTGAGTACCGGCGCCGCGTAGAGGTGATCGACCGGGACGTCGAAGAAGCCCTGGATCTGCGCGGCGTGCAGATCCATCGTCAGAGCGCGATCGGCTCCGGCCCGGGTGATGATGTCGGCGGCCAGCTTGGCGGTGATCGGGACGCGTCCCGCGTCCTTGCGATCTTGCCGGGCGTAGCCGAAGTAAGGCATGACTGCCGTGATCCGCTCGGCGCTGGCCCGCTTGCAGCAGTCGATCATGATCAACAGTTCGATCAGATTGTCGTTGACCGGCGGGCAGGTGGGCTGGATCAGAAAGATATCGCGTCCGCGCACGTCCTCGTCGACCTGGCAGGCGATCTCACCATCGGGAAAGTCGCCCAGCGAAATCTTGCCCAGCGGCAATCCCAGGTAGTCGCAAATCCGCGTCGCGAGCCCGACGTTGGCGCGACCACTGAAGATTTTCAAGTCGTTCATCGCGGCACCGTTGTTGGCGACAAGACACCGAGCTCTTCGCGAGCCTGCGAGGCTAAAGAATCAGCCGCGCATCTCGGTCAGCGCCTCTTCGACGATGGAGAGTTCCACGGGAGTATTGATGCTGAGCGACTCGCAGGCCTGCAGGATGTTCAACGCGCGCACGTCATGCCCTTCGCGCAACAGGATTCCGGGGCAATCGGTGATGTAGTACTCCGCCTGGGCGTTGTCGGCATTGAGTTGATCGAGCGACCGCAGGAGATGTGAGCAATCAAACAAGTAGCAGCTCAGATTGACTTCGGTAATCGCACGTTGCTCGGCAGTCGCGTCCTTCTCTTCGACGATCCCGATGAAACGCCCCTGTTCATCGCGGACGACGCGTCCCAGGCCTTGTGGATCCTCTTTGTTCGCGGTGCCGAGGATGCAGGCGGGCCGGTCGCGGTGAAAAGCCTCGAAGAGGCCGCGAATCGATGAGCTCTGCATCATGGGCGAATCGCCGGCGACCACCAGCACGGGCCCGTCGTGATCGGCGAGCCGTTCGCGACACATCATCACGGCGTGACCGGTACCGAGCTGTTCGGCCTGGAGACAGTACGTCAGGCCGCGGCGATGGCTGAGCGTCTCTTGCACCAGCTCTGCGCGGTGTCCGACGACGACGAACATGCGATCGACGCCCGCCTCCTCGAGCGCGTCGAGCACGTACTCGATCATCGGGCGCCCGAGAACCGGAATCAGCACTTTGGGCAAGTCGGATTTCATCCGCGTGCCCTTTCCTCCCGCCATCACGACGGCGACGTTCGTGCTCATCTTGCCTTATTCCGGGTGCGATACGGGCCGTAGGGAGGTGGAGTCTGTGTCGAGCATCGGACGCGCGGGCGGCACCCGCCGGCCGCCTATCGATGTTCGGTTCGCGTCGTCGAACAGGTACGGTTTTGATTTCGCGATCGGTCGAAGGCGGCATCGGCCGCGAAGCGCTATCTTGCCATGAACCCCCTGGGCTCGCCAGCCTCTGTTATTTCCGGACATTTCTAAGCGGGGCTTGCACGCGCGCAACCCGAGTCGCTGTCCGGGCGGGGGGAACGCGGCTCGTTTGCGCTGCGCGGGGGGAAGAGGTATCCTATCAACGGGCGAGCGACGTCCGTGATATTGAGCTGTTTTGCTGCGTGGAGGACCTATGAGCGCCGATCCTGATTCGGTGGAACCGACTGACGATCCGCGCCCGTTTCATATCCGCGTGGCGTCGCGTGTCGAGCGATTGCCGCCGTATCTGTTCGCGCGGATCAACGCGCTGAAGATGCAAAAGCGGCGGGCCGGCGACGACGTGATCGATTTGGGGATGGGCAATCCCTCCGACCCGCCTGCTGACGTCGTCATCGAGAAACTGGCCGAAGCGGCCGGCGACCCGCGCAATCACGGCTACACCGAGTCGCTG
The DNA here is from genome assembly GCA_938003525.1 of uncultured Planctomycetales bacterium. GTDB lineage: Bacteria > Planctomycetota > Planctomycetia > Pirellulales > JAEUIK01 > CALKYM01. The sequence continues at coordinate 13,529 of CALKYM010000282.1, forward strand.
GGGCTGTTGAATCTCCGCCGCGAGGTGGCGTCGAAATACTTGAAGCGGTACGGCGTGCGTCTGGACCCGGCGAGTGAAGTGGTGGTGTGCCTGGGATCGAAGGAGGGCTTCAGCCACATGTGCCTGGCCCTGTTGGGTCCGGGCGATACCGCCATCGTCCCCGCGCCGGCTTACCCGGCGCATCTTTATGCAGTCGCCCTGTCGGCGGCGAACGCCATCTCGCTGGAGGTGGTCGACGGCGAAAAGTTCCTCTCGAACGTGGCCTACACGTGTCAGCATCTCTATCCCGCGCCGAAGGTGCTGATCATCAACTATCCTCACAATCCCAGCTCCGCCACCGTAGAGCCTGAGTTCTTCGAGGACGTCGTGCGACTGGCCAAACGCTACGGGCTGATGGTGATCAGCGACATGGCGTACGGCGACGTCGGCTTCGATGGCTACAAGCCCCCGAGCTTTTTGGCTGCCAAGGGCGCGCTGGACGTCGGCGTGGAATTCACGACGATGAGCAAGGGCTACAACATGGCCGGCTGGCGCGTCGGCTATTGCGCCGGCAACAGCGAAATGCTGCGCGCGCTGGCGACGATCAAAGGCTACTACGACTACGGCATGTTTCGGCCGATACAGATTGCCGCGATCGTCGCGCTGCGACACACTGACGCCGCCGTCGAAGCTCAGTCCGCGCTGTATCAGAAGCGGCGCGACGTACTGTGTGAGGGACTGGCCCGAATCGGCTGGGACATCACGCCGCCGCGAGCCGGGATGTTTGTGTGGGCCAAGATTCCCGAAGTCTGGCAGGCCCGAATGAATTCGCTCGACTTTGCCATGAAGTTGCTGGAAGAGGGTGACGTGGCCGCAGCGCCGGGCGGAGGCTTTGGACCCGCCGGCGAAGGCTACTTGCGGCTGGCGCTGGTCGAGAACGAGAACCGGTTGCGGCAAGCCGTCCGGCAGATCGGCCGCTGTCTGGGCGAGACGGGCTCGGCGGCGTCCGCAACTCCACAGTCGGATCCTCAGAGTCAGCCGCTCGGCTGATTGCCGTCGACGCCCCACTTTTCTGCTGAGCTGGATGGCCCCGCGCCGCTCGATCCGCGCATTCGTTGCAGCCACACCTCACCTTGGACGCCCGTACGCCGCGAGACGTATGGTTTCACGTTCGCCGGGCGAGAACCGCCGCGCCGGCCCGCACCCTCTCCGTGTTTCCCGATGGGCCATCCAACGATGCAGACAGCGCAGTTCGAGTTGCATGCGAAGGTCGAGGATCGTCACTGGTGGTTCGTCGCCCGCCGGCAGATTCTGCGTCGGGTGATCGGCCAGTTCCTGGCGCCGTCGTCCGAGACGACGATCATCGACGTCGGCTGTGGCACCGGCGGAAACGTAGCGGCGCTGGCAGGCGACTATCGCTGTTTGGGGATTGACGCTTCGGCCGAAGCGATCGAGCTGGCGCGGCAGCGATTCCCGCAGCTCGAGTTCGTGCATGGCTTCGCCCCCGCGGACATCAGGGACGAATTCCAGAGAGCGTCGCTGGTGATTCTCAACGATGTGCTGGAGCACGTCGAAGACGACCGCGGCTTGCTCGCCGAGTTGGTCGGCGCGCTCGCGCCCGGCGCCCACGTGTTGCTGACGGTGCCGGCTGATCCCGCGTTGTGGAGTCCGCACGATGTAGCCTTCGGGCATTTTCGCCGCTATCGCCAGCCACAGTTCGAGCGCGTCTGGGAGGGGCTGCCCGTCGACGTGCAGTTCGTCTCGGCGTTCAACGCGCGGCTCTATCCGATCGTCCGCGCCGTGAGGACGTGGAATCGTTGGCGGGGTGAGACGAGTGGGGCATCCGGGACCGATTTCAACACGCCGCCGGCGCCAGTGAATCGCGCGCTGGAGAGGCTGTTCGCCGGCGAAGGACGGCGGCTGGCGGCTTTGGCTGCGGGCAAGACGGTGCGTCCTTATCGCCACGGCGTGAGCCTGATGGCGCTGTTGAGACGCGCGGACGCAACCCTGTCGTCGCCTCCTGCGCTCGCCGATGGTGGATCGCAGCAGGATTCTTCGGCAATTGCGCCGGCAGTCACTCCGCAGATTGCCTGGCCGACTGGCGAGAATGCCGAGACGACGCTATAGATAGTAGGATGTCGCGAGCGAATCTGCGTCCGCTGCCTCAAGCGTCTCCCTGCTAACGTTCCTGACTAACCACTGCGCGCCGGCTGCGATCGGCACGGCAGCCACACGACGAGAAGATTTCGGGAGTCCTGCATGACGAGCCCTGCGAAATTGGCCCTCGAAGACGGCACGGTTTACTCCGGCATCTCGTTCGGGGCCACTGGCGAGATCGACGGCGAGGTGTGCTTCAACACCTCGATGACCGGGTATCAGGAAATCCTGACCGACCCCAGTTATCGCGGCCAGATCGTCACGATGACGTATCCCGAAATCGGCAACTACGGCGTCAATTCCGAGGACGTCGAGAGCAGCAAGCCCCATCTGGCCGGTTTCATCGTGCGCGAGAACAGCCGCCGGCGCAGTAATTTTCGCTCGGACGGAGCGATCCACGACTACCTCGTCCAGTGGGGCATCGTGGGCTTGGCGGGCATCGATACGCGGGCGCTCGTGCGACGATTGCGGATTCACGGTGCGCTGCGGGGCGTGATTTCGTCGACCGATCTCGACGACGAGAGTCTGGTCGCCAAAGCCCGCTCCTCACCCGGGCTGGTGGGTCGCGATCTGGTTCGCGAAGTGATTCCGGATAACCCACGGGAATGGAACGAGCAGATCAGCGAGTGGACCAAGTTCGGTCCCGGGCAAAATCCACGCACGGAGCTCGACCCGGACGCGCCACATGTCGTGGCGCTTGATTTCGGCATGAAGTGGAACATCGCGCGGCATCTTTACGACATCGGTTGTCGCGTGACCGTGTTGCCGGGCACGGCGGGTGCCGAGGATATTCTCGCCCATCGGCCCGACGGCGTGTTTCTCAGCAACGGGCCCGGCGATCCCGAGCCGATTGCCTACGCCATCGATGCGATTCGCGGGATTCTGGGCCGGCAGCCGGTGTTTGGCATCTGCCTGGGACATCAACTGTTGTCGCTGGCCTGCGGCGCACAGACCTACAAGCTGAAGTTCGGTCATCGCGGCGCCAATCAGCCCGTGATGAACAACGAAAGCGGCCGCGTCGAGATCACCTCACAGAACCACGGGTTTGCCGTCGACGAAAGCAGCTTGCCCACTACGTTGGAAGTGACGCACTACAACCTGAACGACAACACGATCGAGGGCGTGCGGCACAAAGAGCTTCAAGCGTTCAGCGTGCAATATCACCCCGAGGCTTCGGCGGGACCACACGATAGCCACTATCTCTTTGGCTGCTTTCGAGAGGCGATTGACGAACACCGCAGCGCAGGCGTGAGCTAGCGCAGCGCGTTAGTCGGCATCGGGTGTCTCGTCCAACAGCAGGCTGATCACCTGCAGCGCGGCGAGCGACTGCTCAGGTTTGTGCAAGCCATCGCCCGCTGCACAATCTTGCCACACCTCTCGCGCGTGGCGGAGATACTGCTCCCTCGATTCTTCGAGCAACTCCGGTCCTAGCCGGGCGATCGTCTCGGGCCAGAGAGTTTGTAGCCGCGCCATCGCGTCGGGCTTGCCGGCGATGGCGTCGAAGACCGTGTCGTCGAGTTGTTCGAGATGACTGAGGACGTCGGGACGCGCGTTGCCAAGGACGTGCGCGGGGCTGGGTTCAAGATCGTGTCGACTGACGGCGGAGGTTTCGAGGACGGCCTCCGCGCGAGTTGTTGAGTGCGCGGCATCGCCGCGCGTGACCTGCGAAGCGCCAGGTGATGCCGTCGCCGGTCGAGAGGTCGAACGTGGACGCGCTTTGCGCTTGCTCGTGGCACTGCTGTCTGCGGTTTCGTGCGACTCAAACAACGATTGACTGCGGGCATGGAGTTGCTCGATAGTGCAAGGCTCTGCATCCGCGATGAGTTCGGACAGCTCGCACCAGCGGCCGCTCTGCATCAATGAAACAACAAGCTGTCCCCAGGAGCCGGCCTGCGACTCGTCGGCGACCGGCACTGCTTCGGCGCTGAAGAGATAAAGGTTGTGCTGACGCGTGAGGCGACGCAACTCGCTCTGATCGGCCCCGCTGAGATACTGGACGCGGAAACTGCGGCGCGAGGAAATCCGCAGACCGGTGCTCAAAGACAGTTCGTGGCGCGCCGCGACCGGCAGGCACTGCACCAGTCCGTCCAGGAGCTTGCGGGGAAGTACGCGGGACACGACGGCCAGCGGCGCATGGCTGACCACGGCGTCGACCATGGCGACAGCCGTCCGCGGTCCGAGTTCGCGCAACCAGCGCCTTTGCAACTGGTCGTCCAGGGGCGATGCCCCACCGCGAAGCCTGAACGCTTCCAGCACGCGCGGGATTTGTTCGAGAGCTACGAGCCTGCCATCGCCCAGCGCCGCACGAATCAGCGCGAAAGGGTTCCAGGCGAAGCGATCCATGATGGCCGGCGCGACGATGAGGCACTGCGTGTAGATTTCCTCGCCGCCTCGGTGGCTATACTCCCCTCCGACCGACTGTGTGCGCGAGACGCAGTAGTCGCCGCTGGGCAGCGCGAAGAAGTTCAGACTCGCGCTGCCCCGGTCACATAGCGAGTCGTGCGACGGCCCCCAGGCCGAGAGCATGTGCGCGTCATCATCCGAGACCCCGGGACTGGTGGCCACGAGGTGGTAGCCACTGGCGCGGTCTGTTTGCCGCGACGTGAAGATCGCTTGCTCGATCAACAACGGCCTGGCCCCTCGGCGATGCGGCCCACGCAAGACGGGTTTGCGGCTGATGGAGTTTCGACTAGCGCCAGACGACGTCGACCAACCAGTTGAACGGCTCTACGATGCCGCGTGGTTCCACGCGCAATGGCACGCGGGTGCGGGTTCCTTCGGGACCCTGCACGTACGCGCACGTCCCTGCGACGCCTGCGGCGAAGAACCGGTGATTGACGATCCGTTCCTGGCACAGCCGCCAAACGCCGGGCGTGTGTGCTTTGGCAAATTCCGCCGGGTTCTCGAAGCAGTTTTCGCATTCGTCGGCCTTTGAGAAGACCAGCGCCATCGGGCGCCGCGACCAACCGTGCTTGGGGTCGTCATCCAGTTCCAACAAGTACGAGATGAGCTTCATCGTGAAGTGGTCCTGCTCGCGCGCGCCGCCGGGCAGCTGCGCGGCATCGATCAGAATCATCACGCCGGCGCTCTTCTCCAGGAAAGAACGGATTACCGGGTACGCGCTCGGGTGGTCGACTTCATCGGCCAGCGCCTCGCCGGCGAGGTCGGGCATGATGAGTTCCAGCGGCTTGCGATGGCGCGAGCTGCGAACCTGCGAATGCACCCAATTCCAGCGGTCGGGTTCGTTGGGAGTCTTCTCCGGAAAACGGCAACGCGCGAGCGCCGCGACCGTGGTTTGCTGCAAGTTGATCGAGAACGCGCCTCGCGCCAGCAGTTGCGTATCGCGTGGCTGCCGTGAGAGCATGTCCATCAACATGCCCAGGTAAACCGTCTTGCCGACGCCGCTGCTGCCGATACAGGCCAGCATCCGCGGGTGGACCTTTTGGCTTTCGGCCTGATGCGTGAGCGCCATCGGCGCCGCGCAGTGGCGACAAAGTTCGGCATCGAACGTGTTCGGCCCGGCGCAGATGTAGCACGGCACCTGGACCGCGTATTGCGCCAGGCGATACGAGTCGAGCAAGAGCTCACCGTCTTGTTTCATGGCGCGGCCTCAACAGCTTCGTGGTTGTCTGCAGGCGAAGTCGGCGACTGTGTCTCAGTGGGAGGGGGCTCGGCGGGAGCGTTCTCAGCGGGAGGGGCCTGCAAGTCGGCCAGGTCACAGACGCTTACGGCACAGCGGAATGAGATGTTGTGCTTGCGGGCGACGGGATCTTCGCCGCTCTGGAATTGACAGGTGGCGTGGCTCTCGAAGTAGGTGTCGTACGCGCCCCCACGAATGCTCCGCATGGGACCCGGCAAAAGATATTGGCGCGCGGGATAACCCGAGGCTCCGAACTTGCCGCTGGTCCATTCCCAGACGTTTCCCACGAGGTCGTAAACGCCACCCACGCTGACGCCCGCCTCGAAGCGACCGGCGGCCGCGACGGCGTCGTGTTCGCTGCCCCAGACATTGCAGCGGGCGCGATCCATGGCATTGCCCCAGGGGAAGCGTCGACCCGGACGTCGGCTACCGACGAGCTCCACCGGCCAACTGGCTGCCTTCTCCCATTCCGGGTCGGTCGGCAATCGTTTGCCCACCCAGCGCGCATAGGCGGCACACTCGAACCAGCTCACGCCGACGACGGGATGCTCGTCCAGCCCTTTGGGAAACCGGCCGCCCTGCCAATACTTGGGTCCCGGCAGACCCGTCTGATCGACGAAATCGAGCACGCCGGGCCAGATTTGCTGATCCCACAGCGCCATCTGCTCGTACCCGCCGGCGTTGACGAACTTCTGGAACTGACGATTCGTGACCGGGTAGCGGTCGAGATAGAACTGCTGCACCCGCACGACGCGGCCGCGGGGCAGGATTTCATAGTCGACGTCGTCTGAATCGTCGCTCTGGCCGATCCAGACTTCGCCGTCGGGCACCAGCGCCATGCCGTCTTCCAGCTGTTCCCAGGCCTCTTCGATGCGGTCCTGGTTGAGGTTGGCACGAATCTGAGGTCGCAGCAGCAGCGCGAAGCGTCCCTGAGCGAGCATCTCCGCCGCGAGCCCTTCGATGTCCTCCGGCGGCTGCACGGCGGCGGCACCCGTGGACGCTGCTGTCTCATGGGTCGTACCGGCTGCGGCAGCGCGAGTGGTTCGCTTGCGCCCCTTCACCATTCCCCGTGCCGTCTGCAAGGCGACGAAGCACATGCCGGCTGCACCACCCCCGGCGATAAAGTCGATATGGGTGACCCAGCCGATGAGCAAGCAAATCGCGCTGAGCACGCAGACGCCCAGCAGAGCCCAGTCGACGCGGCTCGATCCGCGCGCGCTACGCCCGTTCCAACGAAATCTTGCTGACAGACTTCGCCATAAGGCCCGCGGCATGGAGACACCTCTCATTTTGTCGTTTCGTCGGCGTGTGCGGTGTTCTCAGAGAAGCGGTGGGGAGGAGGTGACTGTGGGCAGCGGAAGGGAATGCGGAGCACGACGGGCCGGCGTCAGGCGACCTGTTGATGGTCGCCGTTGCGGTCTTTTTGACGCCGCCGCGAGCGATCCTTGTGCAGCATCTCGAACTGAGCCATCACCGATTCGAGTACCGGATCGGAGCCGGGGGCGCTCTCGGCGGACGCTGGCTTCGGACCGTTGGCACTCTCGGGCGGGGCCGAGTCGTGTTGGCCGAGCATCGTCGCCTGTTGTTCCAACAGCCGCCGCATTTGCTTGAGCTCGTCGGCCCAGGCGGAGCGCTCTTCGGTGGCGCGGCGTCGCTCGGCCTCGGCCGACTCAGCCAGTTCCGCAGCGCGATTCCGCACCGCTTCGAGATCGTCTTCGAGGGCGCGGCGCTCTTGTTCGGCCTCGCGCAGCCGCTCCTGGAGTTCGTCGGAGTCGGACCGCGGCTGCTTGGTCAGAGATGATTGCATCCGGGCCAGTTCGGCGCGGGTTTCGGTGAGCGCTTCGGACGTGACCGTGAGTCGCGCTGCCTGATCGTTGGCGGATTCGAGTTCTTGACGGAGGTCATCGCGTTCAGCGCGGAGCTCTTCGAGCTGCGACTGGATGGCGGTGAGACGCGGCGTGCTCTGTGCGTCGGAGTCGCCCTCGAGGTCTTCGTGCGCTACCAGGGCCGCGCTGGCGGCGGCCAGCTCTTCTTGCGCGGCACTCAGTTGCCGCTCGAGCCGTTGCCGGTCGGCGGCCGCCTCGTCGAGTGCCTGTTGATGAAGGTTCTGGAGTTCCTCGCAGCGCCTGGCCAACTCGTCACGTTCGCCCGATACACCTTCCAGATGCTGTTGCACCTCGGTGAGCGCCTCTGGCGAAGGAGCCGCTTGCACGGCGGCAAGCTGCGCTTGGTATTCGTTCTGAGTGCGGGCCAACTCCTCTTGCAGAGCAGCGATCTGTTCGCCGTTGCTGTCGCGCTGCTGATCGAGCTGGTGGCGCTCGCCTTCGATTGCCACGCGGTCCGCGTCGAGTTCGGCGCGCGACTGGGCCAGCTCTTCGGCTTGTTGGTCGAGCTCGGCCTGCTTTCGCGCCAGCTCGCGCTCCAGCGCCGCGAGTCGCTCGCACTCTGCGACCTGGGCCTGAGATTGCTCACGAATCGCTTGCTCGTCGCCGTACAACACCTGCTCGCGCTCGGCCAGTTGGGTGCGCAGCGCTGCGAGCTCGTCGAGCTGCTGGCCCATGAACTGTTCGAAACGCGTGCCGTCTTCGCGGAGCGCCTGGAACAGGTCGGTCAGCGGCTCGTGAATCGATAGTTGAAACGGCGCGTCGATAGGCACGATGTACCGAGACCCCTCTGGTTCGGTGGCAGTCGAATGACTTCGTTTAGCGTGTCGCGAACGGACGGTGTCGATGAGTCGGTAGCCATCAGCCGGGCAGATGTGGTTGCGTCGCCGCCGGGCTGACGTGTCGGGCAAGATGAGATAGGAGCCCGCAGTGAAAACGTAGGTCACGAACTCCCAGCTCGCAAACCGTTGAAACGCCAACTACCGTAACGGTGCCGCTTGGGACATGTTCCGTATCGCACGTGGTGCCAAGTGTTGCGAAATGGCCACGACAGCGACGGGATGTGGCCGAAACGCATCGACAGGTGGCTTTGGATAACCGGACGTCGGGCTGCCGTGGGGCTTGCGAATCCCGGACAGTGTGCGATGCTTTTGACGGCTGCGGCCCAGTTAAGCAGACTATGTGCAGGCTGTCGGACGCGGCCCCATTAGCGAACTCGCGACTTGAAGGAGAAGCAACCATGAGATGCATCACCCGCGCCGCCGCCCTGGCTTGCGTGACGGCGGCGACCCTGGTCTCGGCGGATACAGTCAGTGCGGCTGGGATCTTTTCCCGCCTCGCCCAATCGCAGCCGGAAGCGCTGCCGGCGCCGGTCGTCCCGGCAGGTTCGTCGACGATCATCTATCAGGTCGAGGTCTGCCACCCGGGCACGGGCTGCAAACACGTCGTTGATCTTTGTTTGCCGTGCTGCTGCACCGGCGCGCCGTGCGTCACCCAGCGGTGCACGCTGATCGGCTGTGGTCTGGTGCGCTACGACTGGTGTTGTGGCTGCACGGTCGTGATTCGCTTCGATCGCTGCGGTGGCTACCGCGTCATCTATCGCTGCTGATTGAAAGAGTTGACTGATTCTTCCAACGACCCTCGCCGCACGTTGGCAGCGAGGGTCGTGTCGTTGGTAGTCGACACTCGGTACGATAGCGGGCATCCCGCACGCCGCGATCTGCGCGAGTCGCACGATGGTCGACTATCGACGCCAGGAACATCACGAGTTTCTGCAGGCCGCTGCTCAGGCGATGGCCGACGAACCGCTGCAGTCGGCACTGACGCGGCTGGGCGATACGCTCGGCCCCCGCAATCGCGCGGCCTACGCGGCGCTGGCAGAATCGGACGAGCTGCGGGAACGGGCCCGGGCGATCAAAAACGCCACGCTGTTGGAACTCGATCGGCATCTGCAAGACTTGCAGGCCAGCGTCGAGCGCCATGGCGGCAACGTGCACTTCGCGTCGGATGGCGAAGATGCCTGCCGGATCATCGGTGAGATACTCGACGCTGCCGGGGCGCGGCGGGTGGTCAAGTCGAAGTCGATGACCACCGAAGAGATTCATCTGAACCGGTATCTCGAAGAGCGCGACTTCGATGTGACCGAGACCGATTTCGGCGAGTTCATCATTCAAGTCGCCGGGCAGCGCCCCTCGCACCTGGTCGCGCCAGCCGTTCACCTGCGTGTCGACGAAGTGGCGCGAATTCTCGAATCCGACGCCGGGCATCCGCTGCCATCCGAGCCGCAGCAATTAGCCGCTTTTGCCCGCCGGCGGCTCCGGGACCGTTTCGCGGCAGCCGATGCCGGAATCACCGGCGCAAACTTTGGCATTGCCGAGACGGGTTCGATCGTCTTGGTTTCCAACGAGGGCAATGCGCGGCTGACGGTCTCACTGCCACGGGTTCATATCGCCGTGATGGGCATGGAGAAGGTGATCCCTCGGTGGGAACACCTCCCCGTGTTCCTCAAGGTGCTGGCCCGCGCGGCGACCGGTCAGAAGATGTCCGTCTACACGTCGATCGTCAACGGACCGCGGCGTGAAGGAGAACTGGACGGCGCGGAGGCCTTTCATCTCGTGATTCTCGACAACGGTCGCTCGCGCATCCTCGGCGGCCCGTTGCGGGAAAGTCTGTTCTGCATTCGCTGCGGAGCCTGCCTGAACGCCTGTCCGATCTATCGCAACGTGGGCGGTCACGCCTACGGAGGCGTCTACGCAGGACCGATCGGCGCCGTGCTCACGCCGCTCTACGACGGTCTGAAAGCCAATCACCATTTGCCGCATGCCTCCAGCTTGTGCGGTGCCTGTCAGGCTGCCTGCCCGGTGAAGATCGCCATTCCCGAGTTGCTCGTGCGACTGCGTGAGCAGCTTGAAACAAATAAATCTCAGAGTTGGATCGAGCGCACGGCGTATTCCACGTGGGCGCGGATGATGCGCAGCGCGGGGCTCTATCGACTGGCAACATGGCTGGCGACGCGCACGCTGGGACGACTCTATCGTCGCAGCCGGTGGATTTCGCGGTTGCCGGGGCTCTCAGGCTGGACGGGGGCTCGCGACTTTCCTGCTCCCGCGCCGGAACGATTTCGCGACTGGTGGCGGCGCGAGGGAAACGCATGAAGCGAGAAGCGTTTTTCGATCGCGTTCGCAATGCGGTCCGCTCGGCGCAGCGGTACAGAGTGAACGTGCAGCAATTCGCGGATCGACCGCCGCGGTCGGTCCAAGGCGGCGATCTTGCTGCTCGTCTCGCGCAAGAGATCACGGCGGTCGGCGGGACCGCACACGTTGCCGAGGATCTCGATGATGCACGCCGCTATGCGCGGGGACTTTTCGCTGAGAACAACGTGCAGCGCGCACTGTGTTGGCAACATTCTGCTCTCGAAGAGCTGCGCATCGACGAACTGTTGGATGAGGCTGATGTCACCGCGATCGATCACGCGACGCTCGCTGGTTTGCCGCGCGAAGCCCAGCGGCGGGAAATGCTCGCGGCCGATCTGGGAATCACGGGGGTCGATTTCGCAGTTGCCGAGACCGGCAGTCTGTTGTTGGCGGCAGCAGCAGGACGCGAACGCGTGGCGTCACTCGTGCCACCGGTTCATTTGGCCATCGTGAGGTGCCAACAGATCGTGGCCGATTTGTTCGACGCCTTCGAGCGGTTCGATCCGCGTGCGCTGCCGAGCAATCTGACGTTCATTACTGGTCCCAGCAAGACCGGAGATATCGAGTTGCAACTCACGACCGGCGTCCACGGCCCGGGCGCGTGGCACGTTTTGGTCGTGCCTTAGCGCGCCGGAGATTCGCCACACGACTTCGCTAGGCTGAGCCCTGCGAACGCGGCTCGGTGGAGTCGGCCGAGCGCTGGTGACGGCGATGCGGTCCGTCTTTGCGCAGGTCGGACCTGGACTGTAAGACTTCCAAGCCGTGCGGCCGCTGGGGCGTGGCGTGCGAGGCATCGGAGGCCACCGCAGTATCAGAGGCGACAGATGTTGCAGCGCGGCGCTTGCGAAATCGCGCCAACGACGGCCAGAGCAAATGGGCGTTGTCGCGAAGATAATCTGCGCGGAAGTAATAGCTCGTGAAACATTTGGCGTGCAGCCGCAGGACGTCTTCGCGCGTCAGGTGTTGGTACTTCATCACCGGCGTGTAAACCGTGTAGCGGCTGAAATCGAAATCGGCAATCTGATCGCGAACCTCGGCGAAAAACTCCGTGCCCGGGTAGGGCGTGACGATGTTGAAGTTGGCGTAGGTCGGGTTGACGAGTTTGGCGTACTTGAGCACTCCGCGAATCGATTGCTCGGTATCTTCCGGGAATCCGATCATGAAGCCCGCCACGGTGCGAATGCCCATCTCGCGGCAGCGGGCGACGAACTCACGCTGCCGGTCGTCGTTGATGGGGGCGCGTTTGTAGTTGCGCAGGGTGTTTTCGTCGGGCGTTTCGATGCCCACGGTGATGCTCGTCAGGCCGACTTCTCGCAGCGCGGCGAGCGTATCGGGCCGCAAGAGATCGATACGGCCTTCGATCGAGAACTGGATCTTCCGCGGCAATTGCCCGATCAGCTCGGCCAGTCGCAATACGCGGCGGCGGTCGAGCCCGAAGAGCGGATCACGAAACTTGAACGAGCGAAAGCCGTAGCGTTCGATGCCGTGCCGCATCTCGTCCGTCACGCGCTCGGGATCGCGGAAGCGTGTCTTGTTCTCCACCATGATGTACGGGCAATAGTTGCACGTGAACGTGCAGCCGCGGCTCTGCTGTACCAGCGCCGTGGGGAACTCGGTGAAGTCGTAGCCAATGCGAAATCGCCGGTAGTTGAACAACGACCAGTCGGGCCAGGGCAGGGCATCGAGATCCTTCACGCTGCCGACGTCGACCGACTTCGAGTCGCTGGCGAGCACGTCGTCCAGCTTCCAGTACAATTGCTCGGCCTCGCCGCGAACCAGCGTCACGTCGAGATCGGCAAAGGCGTCCGGCAGGGCGTACGCCACGGCGCCGGTGACGAGAACTTTGGGCCGCGGCTGTTGCGCGAGCGCCTGCAACATGGCCTGGCGTTCGATATGCAGCGTGATCAGCGAGGGGTTGAAGATGTAGACGTCCGCTCCGCGCGGAACGCGCTCGAGCGCGAACTCGACCGTGTGCCCCAGTTTGCGAAAAATGGCGCCCAGGTACGCGAAGTTCAGCGCGGCCGGGCGATAGTCACGCTTGTACATGCGGCGAATGAACCAGCCGCGTGGACCACCGTGTCCGTGATATTGGCCAACGCCAAACCCGCCCGCGAAGTCTTTCGAGGCGTCGAGTTTGCGGGTGTCCCAGAGAACGACGTGCATCGCGGGAATCCTTTTTTGGTCGGATGGGCAACTACGGTCGCCGCGCGTGGGGCGGACGTAAGCGGATTTCGGTGCTCGAAGTGCTTCGAGAAAGTGGTCGCGCGGCAGGTAAGTGGGGCGCGGGCGGCCAGATCTCCGCCGCGCGAACCTCGCGGTTCAGCGTGCGCGATTGTCCGCCGGCGAACACGCGATAACGGATGCCTCGCCAAGTGACGGTCGAGCCGCAGGTCGAGGTGATCAGCCCGATCAGGTTCACCAGCGAAACGAGTGGGCCGGCCAGTACGTCGAACCAGCGGGCTACCGTCAGCTTCGCAGTCTGCTCGGGCAATGCCTCTCTGCCGACGCTCTGGCGATAGCTGGCGCGGAGGGCCTGCATGCCGTACAGAAACAAAACAGCACATCCCGCACCCACGACCGTCGCCGTCGTGAAGCGGTGAGGCATCGCGACGATGGCGACACATCCCCAAAACGCGACGTTGGCCAAAATGCCGACGGCCAACGCCATCAGCCACAGCCTTGGAACACAGAAGCGGGCCATCACGTATTGCCGGCGGATGAATTCGGCCATCATGAACGTCGAATACTCGAGCGGCGATGCCACCAGGCAACGAGGTTCGAACTCGATGCGCAGGCGATTGCGGCGCAGCACCCGGCTGGCAACAAGATCGTCGCTGATCGTGCCGTACCAGGCTTCGTGCAGGCCAATCGAATCGAACACGTTGCGGGAGATGGCCCATGAGCCACCCCACACCAGGTGATGTCCGCCCGGGCCGAACATGCCGGCGATCATCGAGTTGATGCTGTACAGGATGAGGTTAGACGGCGTCATCCGCGCGGGAATGAACCAGCGATAGGCCGTGGTTGCGCCCACTTGGTCGCGTCCCAACCGGGCAACCAAGCGGCGCAGCCAGCTCGCTGAGGGGCGCGCATCGGAATCCATGAAGGCCAGAATCTCGACGTCTGGTCCAATCTCGGCAGTCGCCACGCGGAGGTTGTGAACCTTTTGCCCGCTCTCGGTGGCCCGCCCCGCTACCAGCATCTGGGCGTCGACATGCGGGTGTTCGAGCATCAGCCGCTCGATGACTTCGGCCGCCGCGTCGCTCAAGCTCTCGACGACGAACACCAATTCGTAGTTCGTATGATCCTGGCCGAAGAGCGGCCGCAAGTTTTCGTAGAGCCCGACGTCGACGCCTTTGCACGGAATGCAGATGCGCGCCCGCCGGTCACTTTCCGGAGGCGGCTCCTGGCGGCGTAGCCGACTGAACGAGAAGCGACGGTTTTCCCACGTCTGCAGCGCCGTGAGAAAGGTCTGCACGGCTGCAACCGCGGTCAGCGTCCACCAGAACCAAGAGCCGTACACTTCCATCGACGGGTCGCGTCCTGAGAGCGGCGTCCGTGCCTGCAACGTTTCCCACGCAGAGGGGCGGCGGAGAATAGTAGCTCACCGGAGGCCGCGTCAAGGCGAAGATGGGTCGATAGTTACGTCGATTGCTCTGTCTGCCGGGCGACTGGGCCGGGTGAGAATCGCCTGCCAGGATCGACACGCCGAAAGCGCCATCGCAAAACGCTGCGGCGCCCTGAACATCGCGATGCTGGCGAGCTGCGAGCAGTGCCTGCGCGATGAACCGCGGACGTTTGCCGCGCGGGCGAGTTGAATTGCGCAGTTGGCGCGGCGTCTGCTATTCCGGCGTAGCTAGCGGAAAGCCAGCGTCGATGAGATCGGCGAAGCCCGGTTCGAGCGCGCGGGCATCGTAGCCGAGATGCTTGAGGATTTCGCTGGCAACCAGGCACCGCCTGCCCGAGCGGCAGTGGACGTAGAGAATCGGCTTGCTGTCTTCGTCTGCTTCGCCCTCTTTCTCGATGACGAACCTGCCTTGGAGTTCCTGCTGATATTCGGCCTCAGCGGCGCGTTTGCTCAAGTCGCTCAGTGCAACGAGCACGGCACCTGCGACATGCCCGGCGTCCCACTCCCGCTGCTCGCGGACGTCGACCAACAGCGCTTGGCCGTCGTCGATCCGTTCCTTGACGAGCGACAGGCTGTCGCGGGTGTGCTTGAGATCGTCCGCCGCGGCTGGCGCGCCTGTGAGCACCACGCCGAGGATCAGCAGCCCAAAGCTCGCATGTGTGGCACGATGTAGTAGGCGTCGCTGGTGGCAGATCATCGCTTTTATCCTGGAAGGCGAGCGGTGGATGTGCTTGGTTCAGCTCGGTTGGCAGCCAGTTCGCATCGTGTTTCATTGAACCAAGTATATCTAGAATTCCGCGTTGCCGGGCGTGCGGGGGAAGGGGATCACGTCGCGGATGTTGGTCATGCCGGTCACCATCAGCATCACGCGTTCGACGCCCAGCCCGAAGCCGGAGTGCGGCACGGTTCCGAACCGCCGCAGATCGAGATACCACCAGTACGACTCGGGGTCGAGCCCCTGGTCGCGCATCCGCTCGGTGAGCACCGAGAGCCGCTCTTCGCGCTGGCTGCCGCCGATGATCTCGCCCACGCGCGGGAGCAGCACGTCCATGGCGCGCACGGTACGTTCATCATCGTTGAGCCGCATGTAGAAGGGTTTGAGCGTGCGCGGATAGTCGTACAGAATCACGGGCGCCTGGACGTGCTGCTCGGTCAGGTAGCGCTCGTGCTCTGCCTGCAAATCGACGCCCCAGTCGACGGGGAACTCGAAGTCGGTCTTCGCGCTGCGAAGAATGTCGACGGCTTCCGTATAGGTCATCCGCACAAACTCTGTGTCGCGGACGCCGGTGAGCATTTCCAGTATCGTGCGATCGATCCGCTGGTTGAAGAACTGCATGTCTTCGTCACAGCGGTTGAGCACGTCTTCAATGAGCTGTTTGATGAGCGCTTCGCCAAGATCCATGTTGTCGGTCAGCTCGTAAAACGCCATCTCGGGCTCGACCATCCAGAATTCAGCCAGATGCCGCGAGGTGTTCGAGTTCTCGGCGCGGAACGTGGGACCGAACGTGTAGACCTTGCCGAGCGCCGTCGCATAAATCTCTGCCTCTAATTGACCGCTGACCGTGAGATACGTCGGGCGTCCGAAGAAGTCGTCGGGGCCTGAATCCGAGGAGGCATTGGCTGATTTCGCTGCCGCTTGCGCGCTCGGATCGAGCGTTGTGACGCGAAACATCTCGCCGGCGCCTTCACAGTCGCTGGCGGTGATCACCGGAGTGTGGATGTAGAGAAAATCGCGTTGCTGAAAGAAATCGTGAATCGAGCCGCAGACACTATTGCGCACGCGGGCGATGGCCCCAAAGGTGTTCGAACGCGGACGCAAGTGCGCAATCGTGCGGAGGAACTCGAACGAGTGCCGCTTTTTCTGCAGGGGATACGCGTCGGGGTCGGCGAGGCCGATGACATCCAGTCGTGATGCGTGGAGCTCGGTGGGTTGCCGCGAGCCGGGCGACTCGCGGATTTCGCCGGCGACGGCAATGCTCGCGCCGGGACTCAAACGCGGCACGTCTTGTTCGTAGTTGGCCAGCTCGCCATCGGCCACGATTTGGAGATTGGCCATGCAGCTTCCATCGTTGAGTTCGATGAAGCTGAAGCCGCCCTTCGAGTCGCGCCGCGTGCGGACCCAGCCGCGCACTTCGACCTGGCGACCCAACGACTCCGGTTGCCGCGCCATGGCGACGGAGATGCGATCCATCGAGCCGCTCCTCCGGCTGTGATCAGGACAGTCCTTTTTCGACCAACCAGCGTTCTGCATCGAGCGCCGCCATGCAGCCGGTGCCCGCTGCTGTGACCGCCTGGCGATAGTAATCGTCGGCGACGTCGCCTGCCGCAAACACGCCTTCCACGCTGGTGTTTGTGCGAAAGGGCACGGTCCAGACCAGGTACTTCTTGGGCGTCATCTCGAGCTGCCCTTCGAGGAACGCCGTGTTGGGTGTGTGGCCAATCGCAAGAAAGAGGCCCGACGCATCGAGCTCGCGCGTCGTGTCATCGACTGTGCTGGCCAGCCGCACGCCCGTCACGCCGCGCTCGTCGTCGCCGAGCACCTCTTCGAGCGTGTGGTTCCACACGATTTCGATTTTAGGGTTGTCGAGCGCTCGCTGCGCCATGATTCTCGATGCCCGCAGTTCATCGCGGCGGTGCACCATGAACACCTTGCTGGCGTGCTTGGTGAGGTAGGTCGACTCTTCGACGGCCGAGTCTCCACCGCCGATAACGACGAGCGAATTGTTGCGAAATCGCGGTAGAGCCCCGTCGCACACGGCGCAGGCACTGACGCCCCGGTTCTTGAAGCGCTCTTCCGACTCGAGCCCGAGATAATTGGCCCGCGCACCGGTAGCGACAATGACCGCTTGTGCTTCGACCGTATCGCCGCCCAGCGACGAGAGCTTGAAGGGCCGCCCGCTGAAATCGACGGACTTAATGTCGTCGGTGACGATCCGCGTGCCGAAGTTCGCCGCTTGCTGCCGCATCAATTCCATCAGTTCGGGCCCGCTCACGCCTTCCTTCGCGTGTGGGGCCATCACCTGACGGCGGGACTTTTCAATCGAGTTGTCGAGATAGTTTTCCAAGTCGCCAGCGGGAAAGCCGGGATAGTTCTCGACCTCGGTGGTCAGCGCAAGTTGACCCAAGGGTAGCGTGCCCGCCAGGCGGTTGTCTTCGGTGATGGCGCCCTCGTAGACCAGCGGTTCCAGCGCGGCTCGCGCCGCATAGATGGCCGCCGTCCATGCGGCGGGCCCACTCCCGATGATCACCAACTTTTCTGACACGCTGCGGCGTTCCTTTCTTGCCTGACAAACACGTTGCGCAAGGGGGCTGCAAAGTGCGTCGTCATTATAAGACTGCCGATCAAACGGTCTACGGCTCCGACTCGGGCGTTTGTGATACGCCGAACAGACGGCGTATGATACGAGTGTGCATGCTGACGATGGCGTGCGACGTACTTCGACGAACGTCTTTGCGACGATCTTTGTCGTGGGGCGCCGCCGCGCCGGCCTAGACACTTCTCCGAATTGACGTTTGCAGCAGGGCGAAACGTTGAACAACGCGGCACTTGTAACCGTCGTGTGTCTCGCGCTGTTTGGCGCCGCGTACGTCCTTTACGGCAGAGTGCTGGCGCGGCGGGTATTTCGGCTTGACCCGCAGCGAAGCACGCCCGCTCACGAGCAGGAGGACGGCATCGACTTCTTGCCCACGCCGGTGCCGGTCTTGTTTGGTCACCACTTCGCGTCGATTGCCGGACTCGGCCCGATTCTAGGGCCGGCGATCGCGGTCACCTGGGGCTGGTTGCCGGCGGTGATTTGGGTGGTGGTCGGCGCCATCTTCATCGGCGCCGTACACGATCTCGGTGCGCTGACGGTCAGTCTGCGGTTTCGCGGACGGTCGATTGGCGACGTGTGCCGCGAACTGATCGGGCCGCGAGCCAGGCTGTTGTTCCTATTGTTGATCTTCTTCTTGATGTCGCTGGCCATGGGGGCCTTCGTCGGGGCGATCTCGTCATTCTTTGTCAACTTCCGGCCCGATGCCGTGATCCCATCATTCGGCCTGATGGTAGTCGCCATGATCGTCGGGCTGGGGGTCTATCGTTTTGGCTGGCGACTGGGGCCGACGACGTTCGTCGGTTTGTTGGCATTCGGCGGACTCATCCTGTGGGGCGTCGCCGAGCCGATCACCACTTACTCCTGGTTCACGCCCAGTGAAACCACCGCGGCAGTCGCCGAAGCACGGCAATTGGCTGAGACGGGCGAAACGGACTCGCTGCAATCGCCATATGGCGCCATCGAAGCGCAGCGCTACTTCACCGAGCGTGGAATGAATGAGCACGCCGAAGCGATCGGCGCGGCCGTGCCCAGGACACAACTGGCCTGGATCGTCGTACTGTTGGCTTACGGATTCGTGGCATCCGTGCTCCCCGTCTGGTTGCTGTTGCAACCGCGCGACTACATCAACAGCTTTCAGCTTTATGCCGCGCTGGCGCTGATGTTCGGCGGTCTGGCGGTCGCGGCAGTCGCTAGTGGGCCCGAGAATCAAATCGACGCCGCAGCCGTGCGGCATGTTGCCGACGCTCCGCCGATGTTGCCGTTCTTGCTGGTCACGATTGCCTGCGGCGCCGTGAGTGGATTTCATAGCCTCGTTTCCAGCGGGACCACGGTGCGGCAGTTGGACCGCGAAACCGATGCGCTGCCCATCGGCTTCGGCGCGATGCTCACCGAGGGCGTGCTGGCCGTGTTGATCATCATGGCCTGCACGGCGGGGCTCGGCGCGGCGGCTTGGGCCGAAGGCGGTACCTATGCCAGTTGGTCGGGAATCAAAGGCAGCCTCGGCGCGCAGCTCGCCGCCGTGGTGAGCGGCGGAGCGAACTTTTTGGGACGCGTCGGCATTCCACCCGCATTGGGACAGGCGTTTCTGGCCGTCACCATTGTGGCCTTTGCGATGACGACGCTCGACTCGGCCACGCGGCTGTTGCGCTTCAACGTGGAAGAGCTGTTCCGCTCCATGCAGTTGCCCTGGCTGGCCAATCGTTATGTCGCCTCGCTGGTGGCAGTCGCGGGCATCGCCTTCTTCGCGCTTGTTCCGGCGGGCAAAGCGCTGTGGACGTTGTTCGGTACAACAAACCAGTTGCTTGCAGGATTGACGCTATTGACCGTAAGCCTGTTTCTCTACAAGCTCCGCAGGCCTTTCGGCACGACGCTCGTCACGCTTGTCCCCATGTTGATCATGCTGGCCACGTCGATCTGGGCGATGATCTACAGCGTGCGCGGTTTTCTGGCGGCAGAAGAGCCGATCTGGGCGTTGGTCGGCGTTTCGTGCATTGTGCTTGCGATCGCGGCGTGGTTGATCGTCGAGGCAATCCTGGCCTTCGCGCGCGGCCCGGGTGATGTCGAGTTCGACCTGCCCGCGCGATCCCCGCACGACGACGAACAGCGCCGCGTTGAGTCGGCCGGACATTTGGGGTGAGTTCGTACTGTCGCCAGAAGGTCGACGTCGTTGATGTGACAACGCAGTTGGGTTCTTGTTGATGGCGGCCGACGTTTCCGTCGTTCTGATCTGTGCGACGCCTGAGCACGTTGTTGGTGCCGGCTGCTGCGGTTCCATCACGCAATACGCGTTCTCAAGCGGTGAACGCAAATCCATGCCGGGGCGAAACCGTCAGCAGCTCGATGTGGGAGTTTTGCATCGGGCGGTGCGGCAGTTCTTTTCCACATCAGTGGATGAGCGAAAGCGCGTCGACGTGGTCGTGGTCGACCCGCGGAATCAGCTCTATCTGGCGCCGAAGCTTATGCGCGACGTGTTGCGCTACCGTCCCGGTTGGCGCGCCGGACTCCGCACGTTGTTTCAGCACTTCCCCTTGCCCGCTGCGGTCGTCAACGGGACAGTCGTGTGCTCACCGCGGCGATTGCCCGATCCGGACCAACTTTGCCATGTGGTGGCCGAGCGACTGGCTTCGCCCAAATGTCCGGTTTCGGCCGGTTAGTCACCCGTGGTCCAAGCCCTAAGTCTGGCAGCGACTTGGTGTTAGGTGGTCCACGCGGGCAACTTGCCCGGAGACGCCGCCAACCTATGGTTAAGGAGACGAACCGGTTCGCCGCAACCGCCTGTCAGCATAGAAATTACGGCGACGAACCGACCCTCAATTCAGCCACCCGCTTCGTAGCGCGCATGGAGGATTCCCGATGGCCTCGATGACCCAACACGATTCGCCCGCCGCCGCGACCTGGCAGGGCCGTCACCTGATTGACGGACAGTGGGAAGAGTCGGCCGAGCGTGGATTCGAGAATCGCAATCCGGCCCGTTTTGCGCAGGTGCTGGGCAACTATCCGTGCGCGTCGGCGGGCGATGTCGATCGCGCGGTCGCGGCGGCCCGGCGCGCGTTCACGGCTTGGCGGCGAACCAGCCGCGTGAAGCGTGGTGATCTCTTCGATCGATTGGCACAACTCATCGCGCGCGATGTCGACGAGCTGGCCACCGTGCTGGCGCGCGAGAGCGGCAAGTTGTTCGACGAAGCCCGTGCCGAGGTGATCGAAGGTCTGCACATGGTGCAGTATGTGTTCGGCACCGCCCGGCAACCCTCGGGTCTGGTCGTCGAATCGGAGATCGAGTCCAAAGATCTCTACGTCCGCCGCAAGCCACGCGGTGTGGTGGGCGTGATCACCCCGTGGAATTTCCCATTTGCGGTGCCGCTGTGGATGTTGGGGCCGAGTTTGCTGGAAGGCAATACGGCCGTCTTCAAGCCATCGGAAGAAACGCCGCAGACCGGGCAGCGGCTGGCTGAGCTGTTCGTCGAAGCCGGCTTTCCCACAGGCGTGCTGAATCTCGTGCACGGGATGGGAGAAGAAACGGGCCATGCCTTGGCCGCGCATAATGATGTGGACGTGGTCTGCTTCACCGGCAGCTACGACGTTGGACGACAGATCCGGATGCTGGCCGCCGAGAGCGATCACAAGACGTGCGCCTGCGAAATGGGCTCGAAAAGTGCCGTGATCGTTTGTGAAGATGCCGACGTCGAGCTGGCGTGCAATGCGGCCGTGTTGAGCGCTTTCAAGACGTGCGGTCAGCGTTGTGTTTCTGGCGGGCGGATGATCGTTCATCGCAGCGTGTTGGATCGGTTCAGCGAAGGATTTGTCGATCGCGCGCGACGCGTACGGTTCGCCGATCCGTTCGATAAGACCGCCTTCGCCGGCCCGTTGATCAACGAAGCGGGCATGCAGAAAGTGCTGAGCTACAACGAAATCGCGCGGAAAGAAGGTGCGGAGATCCTGCTCGATGGTGGACGCCTGAAGGACGACGAGCACGCCGGCGGCTACTTCCTGTCGCCTTTCGTTTACCAGCAGCGCTACGCGCCTGAAGTGCGGACGATTCGCGAGGAAGTGTTTGGCCCGCATGTGGCCATCGTGCCCTTCGAGAGCGATGAAGAAGCCGTGCGGATCTACAACGACACGCCCTACGGACTGTCGATGGCCGTTATCACCGAAGACTATCGCCGCTGGCGGTACTACCGCGACGAGTGCGAATACGGCATGGGCTATGTCAATCTGCCCTGCATCGGCGCCGAGGTGCACTTGCCATTCGGTGGAGTGAAGCGAAGCGGCAATGGTCAGCCATCGGCCGCAGCGTTGGTCGATGCCGTCACGCACCGCACGGCGTTCACCGTCAACCACGACCGCACGATTCGTATGGCGCAAGGGATGAGCGCCGATTTGAGTAGCGACAACAACTGACTGCTACGAGTTACCTTCACCCTTGAGAAGGTCGCGACGACCGGACACCGGGGCCCGGTCGGAACAACGGACCCCGTACCAGTCCCAGCAGTCGCAGACGACTCGAAGACAAGAACCGAGCAGAGGCCCATCATGTCCACAACGTCCGATTCGTTCAGTGCGCCGCACTTGGTGACGCCGCTTCCCGGTCCGCGGGCTGCAGCGCTGATTGCCCGTGACGATCAGGTGCTCTCACCTTCGTACACCCGCGACTATCCGCTCGTCGCGCGTCGCGGACGCGGATCGATGATCGAAGACGTCGACGGCAACTGGTTTCTGGATTTCACGGCCGGCATCGCCGTTACGTCGACCGGGCATGCGCATCCCGAGGTCGTGAAGGCCATCAGCGAGCAAGCCGCCGACTTGATTCACATGTCGGGCACGGATTTCTATTACCGTGCAGAGATCGAGTTGGCCGAGCGTCTGGCGAAGATCGTTCCGGGTGACGAGCCGAAGCGGGTGTTCTTCACGAACAGCGGAGCGGAGAGCATCGAGGCGGCGCTGAAGCTCGTGCGCTACGCGACCGGTCGTCGGCGGTTGATCTCGTTCTACGGCGCCTTTCACGGCCGCACTTCCGGGGCGTTGTCGCTGGGTGGCTCGAAGTCGCTGCATCAACGAGGCTTCGGACCGCTGGTGCCCGACGTACACCGACTGCCCTACGATTGCACGCGGAAAGAACTCGACGAGCTGTTCGCACAAGCGGTGCCGGCGGATGAGGTCGCCGCGATCTTCGTCGAGCCCATTCAGGGCGAAGGCGGCTATCGCGTGCCCCGGTCCGATTTCCTGCCCATGCTGCGCGCCGTTTGCGACGAGCACGGTATCCTGCTGGTGGCCGACGAAGTGCAAGCCGGCATCGGCCGCACGGGGCGGATGTTTGCCTGCGAGCACACCGGCACGGTGGCCGACGTCGTCTGTCTCGCCAAAGGGCTGGCCAGCGGGATGCCCATCGGCGCCGTCGTGGCGCGGGCCGACATCATGGATTGGCCGCCCGGTTCGCACGCGTCGACGTTTGGTGGAAATCCTGTCTGCTGCCGGGCTGCTCTGGCGACGGTCGACTTGGTGGAGGAAGAGTACCTGGCCAACACCGTCGCGCGCGGCGGCGAGCTCGTCGAGGGGCTGGGCCAGATTGCGGCGGAAGTAACGCATGTCGATGCGGTGCGCGGCCTCGGGCTGATGTTGGCCGTCGACATCGTCGGGCCCGGTGGAGGCGACCCTCAGCGTCGCGACGCCATGATTCAAGCGGCCTTCGCGCGCGGTTTGCTACTGCTCGGATGCGGACGGGCCGGGATTCGCTTTTGCCCGGCGTTGTGCGTCACCGACGAGCAAGTGTCGACGGCCCTGTCGATCTTCCGCCAAGTGTGCCACAGCGCGTAGAGCGCACGGCCGGCGATCAGCGTTCTTGATCCACCCTTAGAGCGGCGGGGGCGCCTCTCGCCAGGCTCAGCTCGCGGGAGTGTCCGGCGGCGGGACGACCTCGTCGATGCTGATGGCTTTGTGCCCGCGGAACTGACCGGGGCGTGCTCGAAACTTCGGCACACCCTGAAGCTGGACGACGAGCGGGCTGCGGACATCCTTGGATGTGGTGATCACGTCGCCCACGCGCAGCGTGATGAGCTCGCGGGTGGTGATCGTCGTCTCGGCCAGATCGACGACCAGTTCGGCGACCGACCCGCTCAGGCTGCTTGTGAGTTGCTGAATGGTCTCTGGTGTGGCGGTCTGCCGCGCGTAGCTCGACCAGGTGTTGGCCGAGAGTTGGCCGCTGATCCGCTCGATCGAGTTGTACGGAATACAAAGATTGACCATCCCGCGGACGTCGGCCAGCGTCAGCTCGAAGCTGATCAAGACGACAACTTCGTTGGGAGGCACAATCTGCACGAGATGCGGATTGCTCTCCACGCGCATCACGCTGAGCTTGAGCTCGAGAACATTCTCCCAGGCGCGGCGCAGCTCTTCCAAGAAGATGTTGGTGATGCGGGCCACCAGCCGCAGCTCGATGTCGGTCAACGGGCGCCGTGCGGTCGCGCCGCTCTCGCGTCCTCCGCCCAACATGCGATCGATGATCGGATAGAGGATCGACGGATTGAAATCGAGGATCAGGTTGCCTTCCAGCGGTTCGGCGCGGAGTAGATTGAAGCAAGTGGGGTTTTCCAGGCTGAAGACGAACTCGCTGTAGGTGAGCTGATCGACACTGGTCAACTTGACCTCGACGATGCTCCGCAACATGGCCGAGAGAGCGGCTCCGAAATTGCGGCTGAATCCCTCGTGCAGCGTCTGCAAAGCGCGCATCTGCTCTTTGCCGACGCGCTCGGGGCGCTTGAAGTCGTAGGGCGTCACCTTCTCGTGCATCCGCCCGCCAAAGCCCCCTGAAGGTGGCGCGGCCGGCTGACTCTCCTCGGGCGTCGCGCTGACTGCACTGAGAAGGTTTTCGACTTCAGCCTGGCTGAGTATGTCGCTCGACATCCGTGTCTCCTGGGCGCTCGACTACAGGCGAGCGCGTCACGTCCGTGTGCCGGTCAAGACCGCGTTTGACCGTTGCCGTAGCAGATGTACTTGTAGCTGGTGAGTTCCTCGAGGCCGCACGGGCCACGGGCATGCAGCTTGTCGGTGCTGATGCCGATCTCTGCGCCGAGCCCGAATTCGCCTCCGTCGTGGAAGCGCGTGCTGGCGTTAATCATCACGGCGGCGCTATCGACGCCCACGGCAAATTGCCGCGCCGCCGCCAAGCTCTGCGTGACGATCGCGTCTGTGTGGTGAGAGCCGAACTCGTTGATGTGGTCGATCGCTTCTCCCAGCGAGCCCACCACCTTGACCGAAATAATGGGCGCGAGGTACTCGGCCCGATGGTCGTCTTCGCCGGCGGGCTTGGCGTCGGGAATTGCGTTGCAGGTCCGTGCGTCGCCGCGGATTTCGATGTCGTGTTCGCCGAGCGCCTTGGCGATCTGCGGCAAGAACTGCGCGGCGACCTGCTCGTGCACCAACAGCGACTCGGCCGTGTTGCAGACGCCCAGTCGTTGGCATTTGGAATTGACGACGATTTCCTCGGCCGTTTTCAGGTCGGCATCTTGGTCGATGTACACGTGGCAGTTGCCGTCGAAGTGCTTGATGACCGGCATTCTGGCTTCGGCCGCCACGCGGCGAATCAAGCTTTCGCCGCCTCGCGGAATGGTGACGTCGATCTGCTCGGGCATCGATAGAAACTGCCCGACGGCTGCCCGATCCTTCGTGGCGACAAGTTGCAGCGCGGCATCAGGTAATCCGGCGTCGGCAAGTCCTGCGGAGAGCACCTCAGCCAGGATGGCGTTGGAATGCGCAGCCTCTTTGCCGCCGCGAAGGATCACGGCGTTGCCGCTCTTGACGCTGAGCGCGGCGGCGTCGACCGTGACGTTCGGCCGCGATTCATAGATGAAGAAGATGACGCCCAGCGGCACGCGGACCTTTTGCACTTCCAGTCCGTTGGGCCGCATCGACGAGGAGATGATTTGCCCCACCGGGTCCGGCAAAGCGGCAATCTCCTCGACGGCGGTTGCGATGCCTTCGATTCGCTCCGGCGACAAACGCAGCCGGTCGACGGCGGCGTCCGTCAGTCCGTAGTCGGGCGCGGCTTCGATGTCCCGTTGATTGACAGCGACGATCTCGTCGGTTCGCTCCCGCAGGGCTGCAGCAGATGCGCGCAACCAGGCGTTCTTCTGTTGGCCGGTCGCCGCTGTCAGCCGCAGGGCGGCGGCCCGCGCCCGTTGGGCGGTTTCGCGGCAGTACCGCTCGAGGTCGGTGTTCTCGACGACAGCCATGATGACTCTTGGCGAGCGGGCGAACCGAGGCGAAGCAAACTCACGAGACTGGATGCCAGACGCCGGCACGAGGTTCGGCCTCGGCAGGTCCGCCCGGCAGAGAGGTGAATCGGTGGAAGTATCGCCGGGCACTCAACTTGAGTCAATCGCGGTCGTGCCGCTTGTGGACCTTTGGCAGGCGACACAAGTCCTTTCCTGGCGGGTGTTTGTGCCGCGAGCCCGCGGAGTTCACAAGTGCCAGCGTGTCTCCTGGGCGCTCAGTCGGCCGCGCGACTCTCACCGTCGAGGCCACCCGCGGCCTCGAACAGCGCCAGCGCCTGTCGCACCGGACCGACATCGTGGACACGGACGACCTGCACGCCCTGCGCGGCGAGCGCGAGCACCACGCCGATGGTGCCGGCGGTGCGATCAACTGACTTGTCGCCGAGCACCTTGGCGATGAACCCCTTGCGCGATGGTCCCAGCAATAGCGGGCAGCCCAAGTCATGAAACTGATGGCAGGCGGCTAACAGGTCGAGGTTGTGCTGGTGCGTCTTGCCAAAACCGATGCCCGGGTCGAGCGCGATACGCACTGCTTCGACGCCGCCGGCGATGAGGCCATCGCGCCGCTGCTGCAGGTACGCTCGGATCTCGCCCACCAAATCGTCGTAGCGAGGATCGTCCTGCATGGTCTGCGGTGTGCCCTGCATGTGCATCGCACAAATTCCGGCGCCGCTGGCGAGGGCCACTTGCAGCATCTCCGCGTCGCCAGTGAGTGCCGTGACGTCGTTGATGATCTCGGCACCCGCGGTGATTGCTTCTCGGGCGATGCGGGCTTTGCTGGTGTCGATCGAGAGCGGAATAGCAATACGTTCGGCGAGTGCTTCGATCACCGGCATCACACGGCGGAACTCTTCGTCGGCATCGACGCCTTCCGAATACGGTCGCGTGCTCTCGCCGCCGATGTCGAGCAGGTCGGCGCCTTCATCCACCATCCGCAGTGCATGATCGATGGCGACTTGCGGCCTGAAGAACTGGCCGCCGTCTGAGAAGCTGTCGGGCGTGACGTTGAGGATACCCATCACCAGCGGGCGGGCAGACAGTTCCAGCCAGCGTGAACGCAACTTCCAGCGCGCAGCGCGATGCGCGAGCGGATCTCTTGTCGGGGGCTGCGCGGATATCTTCGAAGCGTCCGATCGTGGCATACCGTGGAAACTACCACGGGGCTTCCATCAGCGAAACGATCTGTTTGGAGAGGCGGTCGATGGCCGTTTGTTGTCCAGTGACGATTGTCTGCCCGACTTCGGGCACGACCGACGCCGTGCCCGTCACGTCGACCAATTCCGTGGGAACGGGCAAACCGGCGTGTTCGCGCAACACGTTGCCGCGGCGGTCGAGCCAACGGACCTGCACCATCAGGTTCAGCTCACTTTCGCGCGGCTCGTCGGTCGGCGAGACGAGCACGACGCGCTTCGTATCGCTGACGAGTGTGCCCGTGAGAATGCTGTCTGCATCGGCGCGATGGACGACTTTGTAGGGCGTTTTGGTTTCGATCTCTTTGATCACGGCCTCGGTGAGCCACTCGCCCAGGTTGCGGCGGTAGCTGTTCGACTCGAACATCGGCACGTATACCGTGCGGATTTCATACGGATAGAGCGTTTGGGCACCAAAACGATAGCCCGCACACCCGGCCGTGCTCAGCGCTGCGGCAAGGCACAACGACATCCACAGTGGAAAACGCCACGACGCATTTTTTTGCCCTGCATCAACGGCCGACTTGCAGTTGCATCCCGCGCGCGAGAGATGGGCGCGGGCGATGCTGCGCGGAACTGGGCGGACCATCGCGTGCTTACCTCCGCGTGGAACCTTGCACGCGCGCTGTGGCCGTATCGCCGCCGGCGGGAAGCGGAGTTGAACTCGACTCGGGGAACAGGTTCACAAGCCACTGGAAGCGATTCTCGGGCACGTCGGGCTCATCGGCGTACTCTTGCAAACGCGAGCGCGACTGCTGAGCGAGCTCGCTCTCGGGGGCGGTCTCTACCACCTGCTCGTAGTAGCTGCGCGCGGCACGGAACTGATCTCGCCGCGCGAAGTACTCGCCCATGAACCAGTTTCGCTCGGCCTGTAAGGCGAGCAGGCGAGCCCGCGTTTCCAGCAGACGCTCGCGCTCGTCGGCGAGCTGATCGGGGAACTGCAACAGCGCCTGCTCGATCAATTCCTGCGCGCCGGCCAGCGGCGCGTCGTCATAGGCGGGGCCTTGGTACATGCCGAGTTTGGCCTGGATGCCCAAGAGATAGGCTACCGGCAGGTGCTCGCTCTTCGGATAATCTTCGCGGAGTTGTTTGTAATAGCGGTCGGCGTCCGCATAGCGACCGGAGATGAAGTGCTGGTTGGCAGTCGCCAGGATGCTGTCGTCCGCCAGCGGACCAGTGGGGTCGTTGAGCCACACGCTTTCGAGCACGGCGAGCGCGTTGCCTTTGTGATCCCAAAAGGGCCGCGTGCCATCGGTCACGTTGGGAACATAGTTGAGCTGATCTTCGCTGCGCGCCAGGTCGAGCCAGTAACGTCCGATCGCGAATTGACGCGCCACGACGCGTTCGAGATGGCGGGAGTTGTCGTACTTTTCGAGCAGGTTGGCATACGAGTCGCTCGCCGCCGGGTAGTCGTCGTCGAAGAAATGCGACTCACCCTGCATGAACAGCGCATCTTCCTCCAGAGCAGAATCGGGCCAGCGCGTGGCGGCCTTCTTGAATCGCGATGCGGCCGCCGAGTACTTCTTTTGCTGAAACAGTTCGTCCGCCTCGCGATACAATCGCTCGGCGATCTCAGCGTTTGGCCCCTGCCCGATGAACGTGCGCGCATCCTCGGCCAAGTCGGCCGCCGAAGGCAGACCCTCGAAGAGAGCCTCGCTATCGTCTTTTTTCGATTCCCGACGGTAGCGGTCGCCGGCGACGCCCATCGCACTTCGGGGGCCGGTGGCGACGGGTTGCGCACCCGGGGGAGGTTGCGGAGGTTGCGGACGGGGGGCCGTGGCCCGCGCAATCCAACTGTCGCTCAGTTGGCCTGCACCCGGCGCAGCGCAGCCGCCGGCACTGACCAGCGCAGCCAGCGCGATGACCAGGTGCAATCGCAAACGGACGAACATTCGCTGCTTCCTTGCCCGACGTGACATCAGTTGCTCAGTCCGGTGAGATAGCGCTGCAGACGAGGAGGGCGACCGATGAGATGTGCCATATAGTTGTTCACTACGCCGCGCAGCTCGCCGCGCACGCCGGCGTCGATTTCCAGCCGGCGCCACGCATCGCTCGATGCGTCGACAAACCTTTCGAGGGTGCGCAGCACGCCGGGTGTAACCAAAACGACCTGTGCGTGCCGCCCGCGGCAGTCGGAGCACAACACGCCGCCGGCCGTCGATGAAAAGGCAACGCGACTGGCTTGGGTGACTGCGCCACCGCATTCGGCGCAGAGCTCCAGGGTCGGTGCGTGTCCCAGGATTCGCAGCGCAGACATCTCGAAGCGCAGCATGCGGTGGGCCGGGCGTGGCTCGAAACCGAGCTCGGCCAGCGTCTCGTCGGCCTCATCGAATAGCTGTGGGTGCGCATCGTAATCGTCTGTCAACTCGGACAGGAGTTCAGCGACGTAATATCCCGCGTAAAGACGTGAAAGTTCGGGACCGCGCCACCGGAAACGACGTGACAACTTCGCTTCGGTCAGGAGGTCGAGCGCCTCGGACGACTTGCGGAGGAACACTACTCGACACGTCGAAAGCAGGTCAAGTGCAGCGTCGAACGGGCCTTTGGGCCGCCTCGCGCCTTTGGCCAAGCCACTCAGCTTGCCCGCTTCGCGGGTGAATAGCGTGACGACGCTGCTCGTCTCGCTGAAAGGGGTTACCCGCAGCACGATGGCGGTCGCCTTCTCCAGCGGCATCGCATTCCAACTCGCGTGACATCCCTGCAGTCTGTAAGAGCACTACCAGCCGCGCCCGCGTTGCTGGCGCCGCTAGGGTGGCAGCCGCCGCGGCAGGCGTGTTTACGCCGGGCGACGCTGGACGCGATCGAGTATTTCGATGCGAAGCCGCTCGATACGGCGCTTCGAGACTTCCATCACCGTGATCCGCACGTTGTCGGCTTCCAGCGTGTCGCCCACGGTGGGCACACGGCCCAACGCCGTGAAGACGTACCCGCCGATGGTGTCAAAGTCTCCCTGCTCGGGAATCTCGGTGCCCAATTCTTCGTTGAGTTCGTCGACGTGCACGCGGGCCAGCACTTCGGTGGTCACTTCATCAATCCGCCGTACTTCTTCCACCAGATCCGGATCGTATTCATCGACGATCTCGCCGACGATTTCTTCGAGCACGTCTTCGATGGTGACCAGTCCCGAGACTCCGCCGTATTCGTCGAGCACGACCGCCATGTGGTTACGGGTGTGCTGGAACTCTTCCAATAGCGCGTCGACCGGCTTGGTCTCGGGCACAAAGTAGGGCTCGCGGGCCAGTTTCGCGACGCGGTCGATGCGCTCTTGGGGATCTTTGGCTAACTCGGGCAAAAGGTCTTTGGCATACAGGATGCCGACGATGTCATCGCGGTTCTTGTCAAAAACGGGAATCCGCGTGTGCCCTGACGTGATGATCAGCTCGAGTCCCTCGTGGAGCGTCGAGATGGCCGGCATCGTGACGATCTCGGTGCGCGGCGTCATGACGTGCGCCACGTCGGCATCGCCCAATTCGATGACGCCCTCGATCATTTCGCGGGCATCCTCTTCGAGCAGGCCTTCGCGGTGCCCTTCGCTGAGGATGGTACGTATTTCATCTTCGATGGTTTCTTCGGTGGCGACCTGCGGCTCGCGACCGGCGAGTCGATGCGCGACGGCATCGACGAAGCGCGCACATTGAACGAGCGGCACCAACAGAACGGCCACGCCACGCCAGAGTCGCCACGTGGCATACAGGAAGGGTTCGGCCCAGAGCCGCGCGAGCGTATCGGGCAGCCAAAGCTTGGTGAGCAGCAATACGGCCGCACCCACCACGGCCCAAATCGTCCGTTCAAGAGTCGACGTCGCTTGGCCGC
This sequence comes from uncultured Planctomycetales bacterium, assembly GCA_938003525.1. Lineage (GTDB taxonomy): Bacteria > Planctomycetota > Planctomycetia > Pirellulales > JAEUIK01 > CALKYM01. The sequence goes on from CALKYM010000282.1 coordinate 44,594, forward strand.
CGGCGATGAGCCAGTAGCATCCGGCGGCGATATAGAGTGTCGTGGCGAGCGTCTGCAAACACTCAACTGCCAGCGCAACCCGCTCGTGGCGCAGCAGGATTTCGTTGAGCAGCCCGGGTGCGCTTCGGCGGCGGCAAATCTCGGCCAGCTCGTGGCGTGAAAAACGACGCAGCGACTTGGCGCCGAGTGCAGTGCATCCGGTTACGGCCAGGCCTGCGATGGCCAGCCAGACGACCGCGTTCATGAAACCGTGTTTCCTCGATTAAATCGCCGCGTCGCGCCCGGCGAGCTCTGCCGCGGTGGATGGCGCGGAGCCGGCAGCTCGATCCCCAACTGCGACAGATAGTGCCGTTCGCGCTCGCGCATTTGCTCGCGCGCGGCGTCGGTACCGTCGTCGTACCCGACGATGTGCAGTGTGCCGTGAACGATGTAGAGCAGCAACTCTTCAGCTGCAGACCAGCCGTAGCCGGGCGCCACCTGCGATGCCGTCTCCCCACTGGCGATGACCTCGCCATCCAGCCAATCGGGCCCCGCTTCGAGCACGAAGCTGATCACGTCGGTGGGATAGTCGTGATCGAGATAGCGCCGATTGAGTTCGTGCATCGCCCCGTCGTCGATGACGGCCAGACTGAGCGTCGACCGCGGAGGGCCTTCGGCGGCTAGGATCGCTCGGGCGCAGTCGACCAACCTGCCCCGTTCGGATTCAGGCAACCCAAGCTCGTCGGCCAAGGCCACGTCGATCACCGGATGTGTGTTCCCCGGATGGCAGTCAAACGGACGTTGCCAGTTCGTCGAAACGCTATGCAGTGGTATTCGTGCCGCATGTCGGTGTGCATCGCCCTCATGCGGTCCGCTGTGTTGCATCGGGATACTTGACACGACCATGGTATACGGCGATCAGCGACTTGATCAAACTCTGCTCGACGATACGCAACTGCCGCAAGTCGAGCCCGCACGCGTCGAATTGCCCGTCCAGCAGCCGCTTCATAGCCAAATCGTGTACCAGTCCCTCGATGCGGGCCGGCGTCGTTTCGCCCAGCGCCCGGCAGGCGCTTTCGACGGCGTCGGCCAACATCATGATGCCGGCTTCTACCGTTTGCGGCTTGGGGCCGGGATAGCGGAACGCGCTTTCCTCGACGTGCGTGCCTTCGGGGTCGGCCTCGTTCTGTTGATTGGCGCGGGCAAAAAAGTACTCGACGAGTGTTGTGCCGTGGTGTTGGAGAATGAAGTCAACAATGGGCTGCGGCAGGTGGTGCTGCCGGGCCAGGTCTGCACCATCCTTCACATGGGCGATGATGATCAGCGTGCTCATGGCCGGCACGAGCGACTCGTGACGGCTGGCACCTTCGCCCTGATTCTCGGCGAAATACTCCGGCTTGAAGATCTTGCCGATGTCGTGATAGTAGGCTCCCACCCGGACGAGAAGGCCGTTGGCGCCGATGGCTTCAGCCGCGGCCTCGGCGATCGAGGCGACGTTGATGGAGTGGTTGTAGGTACCCGGCGCACGTCGCACGAGCTCTTGCAGTAAGGATCGCGAGACATCGCCGTACTCGAGCAGCGTGAGATCGGTGACGACGCCGAACACGTACTCGATGATCGAGAGCATGGCCGACATGAGCAGTGCGGCGACGAAGGCCCAGAGGGCGTTGAAGCCGACATGCTGCCACAGCGCTGGAGCCAATGGCTGACCCTGGAGCGTATCGACGACCAGCGTCAGCAAGGCAGCGGCGGCCGCGGTTGCCAGGCCGATCTCGATGAGCTTACTTCGGCTGCGAATACGCCCTAGCAACAGCGATGCCGTCGCCGAACAGCCGAACAAGACGACGAACGTGCCGAGCGTCTGGTCGATGGCTATGGTGACGAGCACCGCAATGGCGGCCGCGAGGATGAAGGCAACCTCTCGGCCGTAGGCGATGGCGAACGTCATGCTGATGAACAGAAGCGGCAATAGCTCGGCACGCCAGGGATCCGTCGACAGCCAGCATGAAAGCGCCACGGCCGTGAGGGTGCACCCGAGCAAGAGCGTGAACTGAGTCAGCTGCACCCATACGTGATGGGCGCGCCGCAGCAAAAAGTGGCCGCAGAGGACATACAAACCTGCGATGACGCACAACACCGCCGTGCCCCGAGCAACGCGGTACATGGTCGACCGGTTGGCGCGAACGCGGTCGTATTCGAGCCTCAAATTCGCCAGCTCTTCGTCGCCGAGAGGCTGGCCGGCCGCGGCGAGCGTCTCGCCGGCGGCGACCGTGACGAACTGTTGCGGTACGCTCGCCGCCGCCCGCTCGCGCGCGCGCTCGGTGGCGTCGGGATCGTAGCGGAGGGTGGTCGTGAGCCGCGGCTGCAGCCAATCGAAAATGCGGTTGGCGACCACGGAGTTGGAGACTTCGCGGTGCACGGCAACCTGTACCGCACGCCCGTCGCCGATCAACACATCGGCCAGCTTGATGGCTGGCGCGGTTGCGTGCGCTTCGGCCGTGTAGACCGTGATTTCGTCTTGGTTGCCCTCGAGCTGCTCAGGCGGCAACTGTTCCAGTAACCCGCGCTCGACAAACGGCGCCAGGGCGCGCTCGACGGCCAGTTCGAGTTCGTCGAGTGCCTCCTGGCCTGACAAGGCAGCGCGAAATTGCTGGAACCGTTCCTCGCGCTGCTCCTCAGTGCGCGGTTCATCGGCCGGCGGCGGGTCGAAATCGGACCAGACTTCCGGATCGAGTTCGGCGAGCGAGGCGGCGCCGCTGACGGCCAGGATTTGATTGATCAAAGCGCTTCTGAGCTGAATCAGCGGTTCCGGGTCGTTGCGATAGACGAGCGGTTCGCGACGCCGCGCGGTCTGTTTGGCAAACCGGGTTTCGTCGGGATTCGCCTTGTCGAACGACACGCGGGCCACGATATCCCGCTGCGGCACTTGGCCGGTGCGATAGGGGAAAGGGTTGGCCCAGCCCTGCACGACCGCCCAGAGCGCGGCCGCCACGACGACCAGCAGTGCCAGTCGAATGATTGTCTTCGAGTCGCGCAGATGCGAAGAAATCTGCAGCCAGCGCCCCTGAGGCAGCCCCAAGCCTGCAACGCGATTCGATCTCGATTTGTTCGTGCCGTTTCCAGCCATAACGCCTGTCGCCCCTAGCGCCGCTTGCGAGATCCCGTTTCATAGGCCTGAACGATTTCCGTGACGAGACGGTGCCGGACAATATCGGCCCCGGTGAGCGATACTTGTGCGATGCCTTCGATCTTGCTCAGACGCTTCATGGCGTCGGTTAGGCCGCTCTGGGCGCGATCGGGAAGGTCGACTTGAGTCGCGTCGCCGGAGACGACCATTTTGGAGTTGCGCCCCATCCGTGTGAGAAACATCTTCATCTGGGCGATAGTCGTATTCTGGGCTTCGTCCAGAATGATGAACGAGTCGTTCAGTGTGCGGCCGCGCATGTAGGCCAGCGGCACGACTTCGATGATGTCCTGCTCCGAGTAGCGCTTGACCTGCTCGTAGTCCATCATCTCGCGCAAGGCGTCGAGCAGCGGACGGAGGTAAGGATTGATCTTGGCCTGCAAGTCGCCCGGCAGATAGCCCAGGCTTTCGCCCGCTTCCACGGCGGGGCGAACGAGCACGATCTTGCGCACCTGTCCCTGCCGCATCGCGGATACGGAGCAGGCGACGGCCAGATACGTTTTGCCGGTGCCGGCCGGTCCCAGACAAAACACCAGGTCGTTGTCGTGAATCGCCTTGACGTAGCGGGCTTGGCCGGGGGTTCGTGGGGTGACCTTGCGCCCACCCGCTTGCACTTCGAGCGTGGGCGAATCCGCCGCGACACTGCCTGTGGCACCATCCAGCAGCCGTTCAACCTCGTCGGGTTCGACGGCTCCATGTCTCTGCACGATCTTCTTCAGTTCGACGAGCACGTTTGTGGCCTGCGCCACGGATTCCGCATCGCCCGATATCAAGATGTCGTCGTCGCGGGCAGAGATCCGCACGTCGAGCCTTTCGCGAATCCGCCTGAGGTGCTGATCGCGCGTCCCGAACAGCGGCACTAACGATGCGATGTCGACCACCGACAGAGTTGCTTCGGACATCTAGGTCTGCATATCCGCGGCCGGTGCTCTCCACTGTGGGTCAGAGTGCCCACAATCCAGTCAAGTTTATAGTCCAAAGCCGGTTGCGAAGACCACCTGGGAGCAGTCATTCGGCGCAACTCTTTTTCCGCTAGCAGTTTGCGAATTCCGGACAGGAGTCGCTGCCGGCAACTACTCGCTGCTGACCAGGGCTCGCGAGGCTTACCTTCCCAACAACCCGAACAGCCAGCAGCCGTAGGTGACGGGCGCGGCCAAGAGTGGAGAATCGAGCAGATCGATGACCCCACCGAAGCCCGGCATCCAGGTACTCGAGTCCTTTTGTCCGGCCGCTCGTTTCAGCAGCGAGCCCGTCAAATCGCCGAGGATACCCGCCATGGTCACGACCGGCGCGAACACGAGCCAGCCCCAGACGGGAGCAGGTGAGATGTTTTGCGGAATGAGCCAGCGATAACAGCACCAAGCCGCGAGCCAGGCGAACAGGAATCCACCGGCCACGCCTTCAAGCGTTTTCTTGGGGCTGAGCTCGGTGGCCAGTTTGTGCCGGCCAAACAACCGCCCGATCGTGTAGGCGCCGATATCGCTCATCTTCACCACCACGATCATCGTCGCCACCAGCAGAATGCCGGCGGCTCCGCCGTCCACCAGCCGCAACTGAACGACGAAGCTGAGCGAGAGCCCGACGTAGAGCAGACAGAAGGACGTGAGCGCCAGCCGGTGCGTCACTTCCGCGACTCCGCGCTCGTAGCGGAGCACCTCTTCCAGCAAGGCCAATAGAAAGCAGGCCGTCAGTGCCAACAGCGGCCAGCCGAGATCGCCGAGCGGACTATCGGGCCATGCCAACGCCAGCCAGGGGCTGGCGACAATCAAGAGATTGCCGAAGTAGACCAGCGGCGCCGATGGGCGGCAGGTTGCCGAACGCAGCAGCCGCAATACTTCACCGCTCGCCGCCACGGTGATCAGCGATCCCAGCACTGCCAGCCACACTCCCGGGACAGGCTGCGTGTAGTTGTGGTCGATCCACAGCCATGCAGCCAGAACCAAGACGAAGAGTGCGCCGAGAGCCAGTCGCCAGGAGAGCATGTTAGAGGCCGAGTCCCCCATAGCGACGTTCGCGGCCGGCATACTCGCGAATGGCGTGCAGCATCTCCTCTTGTCCGAACTCGGGCCAGCAACGGTCCGTGACCCAAATCTCCGCATAGCTGATTTGCCAGAGCAAGAAGTTGCTGATCCGCATTTCACCCGCGGTGCGAATCAGCAGGTCGGGATCGGGAACGCCGGCCGTATACAACTCGGCGGCCAGGCGATCTTCGTCAATTGCTTCGGGTGCGAGCGATCCTGCGCGGACTGCGCTCGCGAGATTCCTCGCTGCGTCGACCAGTTCAGCGCGCCCACCGTAGTTGATGGCCAGGCAAACGTGCAGTCGAGAGTGTTCGCGACAAAGCTCGACGGTCTTGTCCATCTCTCGCAACGCGCTGGCTGGCATTTGCTCGCGACGCCCGAGCACGCTGACGCGGATGTTCTCGCGGACCAGTTCTCCCCGCTCTTCCACCATGTATTGTTCGAGCAGGTTCATCAGCGCATTGAGCTCGGGCTGCGGTCGCTTCCAGTTTTCGCTGGAAAAACAGTAGAGCGTGAGATACTTGATGCCCAGCCGGACGCAGAGTTCGGTTGTCGTTCGCAGCGCCTTGACGCCGCGGCGGTGCCCTTCGATGCGGGGCAAATTGCGGCGCTGCGCCCAGCGACCGTTGCCGTCCATGATGATGGCGACGTGTTGCGGCCGCGCCTCGGGGGGCACGTCTGGCAGGAGGTCGTCGCCGTCGGGGGTGGAAGTCTCGGCCACGTTCTCGTGCTCCGCGCTGGCAGAGGGCAACGACGATTCGAATGGGCTGCGATCGCGGCGGCCGCAACCATCAATGGGCAACTGCCCAGCATGTCCTCGCTACGCGGGTGCCGCGGAATGAGCCGTGTGCCCGGTTGTGAAGATCGTCTGTTCACGTTCGGGGCCGACCGACACCACCTCCACGGGTATGCCGATCAGTTGGCCCAGCCGCTGAATGTAGTTGCGGGCTGCTGGCGGAAGATCATCGTACTGGCGTGCGGATGTCAAATCGTCGTTCCAGCCGGGCATCGTTTCGTAGACCGGCACTGCCTGCCGCAGGTCGTCGACGTGGCTGGGAAAGTCGGTGATGCGCTGCCCGCCAACTTCGTACGCCGTGCAGATCTTCAGTTCCGCGAGCCCGCTGAGAACGTCTAACAACATGATGGCCAGAGCATCCACACCGCCGAGACGCGCCGTGTAGCGGGCGGCGACCGCGTCGAACCACCCGCAACGACGAGGACGACGTGTGACGGTGCCATACTCGTTGCCGGCATCGCGAATCTGCTGGCCGATCTCGTTGTCCTGCTCGGTGGGGAATGGTCCGCCGCCCACGCGCGTCGTGTAGGCCTTGACGACACCAACGATGCGATTGAGATACTTGCCTGGTACGCCGGAACCACTCGAGATGCCCACACCCGAACTGTTGCTGCTGGTGACAAACGGAAATGTGCCGTGGTCGATGTCGAGCAGCGCTCCCTGCGCTCCCTCGAACAGCACCTTGGTTCCGTTTTCGAGTGCGTCGAGCAGCAGCGTGGTTGTATCGGTGACGAGCGGTTTCAGTCGCTCGGCATGGGCCGTGTACTCTTCGTAGATTTGGGACGCGTCGAGCGGCGCTGCGCCGTTGTCCTGCGCGGCCTGGGTGAACAACGCTTGCCGATCGGCATAGATCCGCTCGATGCGGTCGCGCAAGCCGGGACGGTAGAGGTCACCCAGTCGAATGGCGTGGCCGCGCCCGACTTTATCCCGATAGCAAGGTCCGATACCGCGGCCCGTGGTGCCGATCGACTCGTTGTCGATGCCGGGCTCGTTGACGAGCCGCTCTTCGGCGATGTGCCAGGGAAAGATCACGTGAGCCCGATCGCTCAGCACCATGTTCTTTGATACGGCGATGCCGCGCTCTTCCAATCCGTTAATCTCGGCGATCAGTGAAGCCGGGTGGATGACGACGCCGCCTGCCACCACGCACTTGACGTTGGGGTGAAGAATGCCGCTGGGGATGAGCGAGAGCTTATAGGTCTGGTCGCCATGAACGACGGTGTGACCGGCGTTGGCACCGCCCTGATAGCGAACCACGATCTCGTGGTCTTCGGTCAGCAGGTCGACGATCTTGCCTTTGGCTTCGTCGCCCCATTGCAGACCGATAACACAAGTGCCCGGCACGATACCGCCTCGATGAGACAAAGGGTGGCGATCCAGGATTGGTGTGCGAGCACTGCGGCTGTGTTCCCGGTGCGCCAAACACCCGAGTCTACGTGACCTCCGTCGTCCGTCAAGCCGCCGAAACGCACCGTGAATCCCTCGGGCAGCTCATCCCTCGGGATACTGGCGACAGTACTCGTAGAGTGCAATCGCGGTGGCCGTGGCCACATTGTGGCTGTAGGGAAGTCCGTAGACCGGGATCTCCACGGCACCGTCCAACATCTGAAGGATTGCATCGTCGATGCCGCGGCGTTCGTGACCCACGACGAGCACGCACCGCCGCGGAAACTGAAAGCTGGTGAGGTCGCACGAGGCGTCAGTTTGTTCCAGACCGACGAGCGCGTAGCCGTCGTCCTTGAGCTTGTTGAGGCAATGCTCGAGCGAGCGATGGCGCTGGACGGTCACCGTCTGCGCGCCGTCGCGGGCGATTTCTGCGTCGACTTTGCCCGTTCCGCAATAGATGATCCGCAGCACCCCCGAGCAGGCGGCGGCGCGGACGATACGCGAGAGGTTCACGCCGCTCTTCAGGCCCGCGCAGGCAACAATCAGCTCGCGCGGCGTGGCAAGTGGCCGCGGCGACTTGTGGCGCTGGTGGCGCGGCGCGTTGTCGCTCATGGTCGCTAAAGGTGAACGTTGCGCTGCGCAGGCTAGCGCAGTTGGCCATCGATGACGGCGTCGAGCGTGGCCGTGAGATTGTCGAGCGCATCGCCCTCGAATCCCTGCTCGTTGACAAACGCGTTCGCGGTCTCCATCGTCAGCGACACTTGCGGGCGAAGGTCGACTTTGCGGACCGCTTTGGCCGAGGGCGACTGCTTGGCCGCCGTGTAGGCCGTAAACACGATGGTGCTCTTGATCGTGCATTCGTCGGGGTTGCGAGGTGCGGTGTAGGGAACGAAATAGTTGAGTTGCTGTCGGTACTCGGTCGTGCCAAACGTGTGCAGCACGGGCCGCTCACCGTCCATGCGCAAACGAACAAACAGAAACTCGTAGTGATCCTGTAAGGCCGGTGTTCCGCCCGATTGGTTTTCGACCACGATCTTGGTCTTGTTGATTCCGACCAACGTTCGCAACGTCTCGGCGTTGATCGATTGGCCCGAGGGCACATAGAGTCCGATGCTACGAATCTCGCGCACCGTGTCTTCCATCAAGGCGGCGAACTGCTGGGCCTGTTGCTCGTTGCCGTAGGCACCCACCGCTGCGAAGGGCTTGTGGTAAAGGTACGCCTCACCGCCTGTCGAGTCGCGCTGGACGCGCAATTGCACGCTGATGTAGTTGCCCTGCACTCGACTCAGAATGCGACGTTTGCTGATGATGGGAAGCTCGGCTTTGTCTTCCGGCGTCAGCGTCATGCCGAAGTTCAGCACGCCGAGTCGCGAGTAGGCGACGGGTTGCACGGTGCGCTTTCCGTCGACCGTGACGCGATACTCGTACTGGCCAGCGAACTCGGGCAATAACAGGGACTCTCCGGCCGACACTTGCACCGAGGCGTCCTTGCTCTGTTGGTGGGCGACGGCCATCGCCGCTTCGTTCTTGGGGATTTCGCGAACGATTTTCGTCACCCAGATCGGTTCTGCCGCAGTGGTCACCTGCACAATCGCGGCGCCCATGACGACACTCAGCAAGAGGGCGCAGCTCGGCAAAGCCTGACTTTGAAGTCCAACGTTACGCATCGATCACACTACTCCGGGCCAAGCTCACGGACCGAGGCCGCTTGCCTCGAACCTTCTCGAAGGCCGCTAGGCCGCGACTTTGCGAGCGTTCCGGATTGTGGACTGCGATCGCACCGATGTCCAGAATGCCGACTGCCCGGCCGCCGGAGCATGGCTGTCCGCAGCAACACTTGAGCAGATGGGCACCGACCACTTACAACACGGTCTCGTATGGTGACGTCAGCGAGACGCAGCGCGAAAAGGCAGTCTCTTATGAACATGAAACCCGGCCTCATTTGCCTGGTTGTTGGCGCGCTGGCGGCCACGTCACTGGAATACGGGCGTGCCGACGATGCGCCGGCGGTAGTCGTCGAAGAAGAGACTGAAGTCGTGGTCGGTGAAGAAGTCGCCGTTGAGGAGAACGGCACGGCGGACTCGACCTGGCGAGCGCTACCCGTCGAGTCGCGAGAAGCGGAAGGCGAACCGATATTCATTCGGCAGTCGACCGACGCCTTCGTCGATCCCGACTCGCCTGGCAACTTGGAGCCGAAGTACTACTTCGTTTTGGACGAGGGCGGCCGGTCGCCGGTGGCCAATCTTCGCCGCGGTCCGTCGCTCGATCCTGACACGGCGATTGCCTGGAGCACCGAACTGGCGTCGAGCGAACTCGGCATCGAGCTTCCACCGACTGTCGGCGAACTGGCCGTCCATCCGCGATTGCATGCGGAGTGGATCGAGCAGTCGGAGGGCGCGGAGGCCAAATCTCGGCATCTTGCCCTGTTGGCCGTGCCCGACGCCTCTGATACGGCCAGGCTGTTGGTGTTGAAATCCCGGCTGCGCGACGATCGGCTGGACGTGGAGAAGGTGGTCGCGCGCCGCGAACTGCCGGCTGAGGAGTTACCGGCCAGTGGTCGTCCCGGCGCTCTGCTCGACGTCATCGATCCCGTCGTCGAGCCGTCTGCCGCGCAGGGCTTGTTTGGGCGCGTGATCGCCGTGCTCAAGCGGGCGGACAATCGCTTCGCCGTCGATTTCTATGGCGAAAAACTCAGGCCCTCGGGCGATACGCGCGTCCTGCTGACAGGCATCAACGACGCGCTCGGGCAAGCGCAGGAAATCGCCTTTGTCGACCTTCCTGTCCAGTCGTCTGCCGGCGGCGCGAAGTCCGTCACCGTTCTGGCCGCGCATTACGAGAGTGCCGGCGGCGAGCCGGCGCAGATCGCGGTCGACTATCCACTCGCGCGGACGCCGCTGATGGTCCAACTCAAGAGCCTGCTCGACGCGGCATCGCAGGGTGGCGGCGATCCGTCATCGGCCGGCAACCTCGCCCGCCTGATCGGCGAGGATATTCTTGACGAGCTCGCCCAGCGGATGGTCGATGCCCAGTACTAGCGCGCCATCTCAATGTGGCACGGTGCTTATGGGTGCGTAAGAGAGTACGTAGTCGTTCAGGCGGAATTGGCGGTCGGCCGCGGGAATCGCGCCGAACACGCGATGGAGTAGTGCTTGGAACTGCTGCGGCATCACCCGGTAGTAGTTGTGCTTGCCGTCGCGGCGGCAGACGAGCATGCCGGCGGCTCGCAGCAGCGCCAGATGATGGCTGACGGCTGGCTGGCTCTGCCCCAACTCATCGCACAGCGCGCGGACGTGCAGCTCGCCCTGTTGTGCCAGCAGCACGAGAATCTTGAGTCGCGTGGGTTCGGCGAGGAGCTTGAACGTCTGAGCCACGTCGCTCACCACCACGTCGGTCACTTCCGGAAAATGATGCGTGGCGTACTCGTGATCCTGAATGTCGGGTTCGGTCGCAGAGCGTTGCTTGGTGATCATGAATCCATGCGGGGTTGGAGGAGAAATGCCCCCAGCGCGACGAGTTGAAACGCTTCGTTCCCTAAGCGCTGCCGAAAGGAGTCCCCCGGCGGTGAGCGCTGTCCACTGAAGCCAACGAAAAGATTGACGAAGAGACGATTGCGTCACCCGCTCCCCGGCGCTCGGCAGATTGCTTCGGCCAGATGAATTGGGGGAACGGGCGACTCGGTTCCGCGGCTGGCATTGTAATGTTTCGAGCTCGGGAGGTGTAGCAGCCGCCTGCTCGAACCTTTATCGCGGCTGCGGCGTAATGCGCTGGGGGCCGTTTGCTAGCTGGGCGGTTCGGCGTTGCTGAGTTCGCCCAAAGGACTAGGATGACCGCCAGTTGCGTCGGCGGACCAAACGGTCGTTGCGGACTCAAAGTGGCCGGGCGTGCCGCCGCTGACGTCGCCCGCCGTGAGCCGCAGCCACACGTGCGCGGCGATGCTGAGCGTCTTTCGCTCGATGTGCGAGAAACTGACGGACGTTTCCCCAGAGAGAGGATGAGCACCCTTGCGTTCGGTCTTTCCGTATCTCGCTCTCGCCGGCTTGTTGGGTGCTATTGGCTGGGCCGTCTCATTCGGCACATTGCCGCCGGCCGATTTCAGTTTCTGCAATGAGTCCGAGATCAAGACCATCGATCCGGCCATCGTGACGGGGCAGCCCGAGGGGCGCGTCATCCGCGGGCTGTTCGAAGGATTAGTCAATTGGCATCCGGAGGATTTGCATCCGATTCCGGGAGTGGCCGACCGTTGGACGATTTCGGACGATCGACTGACGTATCGCTTTCACATTCGGCCCGACGCCCAGTGGTCCGACGGTTCGCCGGTCACCTCGGAAGACTTCGTGTACTCGTTCCGGCGGTTTCTGCATCCCGCCACCGGAGCTGAATACGCCTACCAGTTGCACTACGTGCGCGGCGCTCGCGACTTCAATCACGCGCGGGTGAAGGTCGGCGAGTCCGTCGAGATCGAACTGTACAAGCGACCTGAGAATGCGCTGCCCGATGCGCCCGGCGTCATCGTGCGGGGCCGTTTGGTCGATGTCGAGCCTCCACTGCCCGATAACAACGACGAGCCTGCAGACGATCACGCTGTTGAGGAAAGTGAATCGGAGGCCGACGACATCAAGCGCACTTACACCGTTGAAATCGACGGGCGAATGCGCCGCTTTCGGCAGCGCGAAGATGAACGGGCCGAACCCTCACCCGATGGCGGCGAGAACTACCGCTGGTTGCTGCCCGACTTCGAGGAAGTGGCGATCAGGGCGCCTGATCCGGCGACGCTGATCATTGAGCTCGAGAACCCGACGCCCTACTTTCTCACGTTGACCGGTTTCTATCCGTTGTTTCCGGTGAACCGAGAGTGCGTCGAAACCCATCCCTTCCCGAGCTGGACCAAGCCGGAGAATTTGGTCTGCAACGGTCCGTACATCTTGGAGAGCCGTCGCATTCGCGATCGCGTCCGGCTGCGAAAGAACCCGTACTACTGGGACCGCGACAACATCCACTTCGAGACGGTCGATGCACTGGCGATCGAGTCGCTGACGACTGCCTTGAACATGTATCTGACCGGTCAGCTCGATTACATCCCGCAGGTGCCCGCCACGGTGGTTCCCACGCTCTTGGAGCAGGACCGCGTCGACTTCAATCCGACGCCTTATCTCGGCACGTACTACTACCGCATCAACACCACGCGGCCGCCGCTAGACAATCCATTGGTGCGCCGCGCACTGTCGCGAGCCATCGATCGCGAAGAGATCGTCACGCGCGTGACCCGCGCCGGGCAGCTTCCCGGGCACAGTTTCGTCCCGCCCGGATTGGCGGGTTACGAACAGGCCCTGTGCGAGGGCTATGATCCCGAAGAGGCCAAGCGGCTGTTGGCCGAAGCCGGTTATCCCGGCGGACGCGGCTTTCCGGCAAATCTCGAGATCATGTACAACACCCACGAGATGCATAAGTCGATCGCCGAGCTGATCCAATCGCAGTGGAAGCGGGTGCTGGGCATCGACGTGAAGCTGCAAAACCAGGAGTGGGCCGCTTACCTGAGCCATCAGCGACAATTGCAGTACTCGGTATGCCGGGCGGCGTGGATCGGCGATTATCCCGATCCGAATACCTTTCTCGACATGTTTGTGAGCGACGGCGCAAACAACCAAACGGGCTGGGGCAACGCCGAGTACGACAGGCTGATCGAAGCCGCAGCCCGCGAGGCAGAACCCGAAGCACGAATGGCGCTCTTGCACGATGCGGAAGAGATTCTGATGGACGAGTTGCCCATCATCCCCGTCTACTACTACGTCTCGACCTTCATGGTGAAGCCGTACGTCGAGGGGTTCTATCCCAACATCCAGGACGTGCATCCATTGCAAGGGATGCGCATCGACACCGATAAGAAGCGCCTCGCGATTGAGAGTCTGCGGTGATTGGTTTTCTGGTGCGGCGCCTCGGCTGGATGATCATCACGCTGTGGGTCGTGTTCACGATCTCCTTTGCCTTGATGCGCTCGGTGCCTGGCGGGCCGCTCAGCAGCGAACGCGCGCTCGAGCCGGAGATCGAGAAGAACATTCGTGCCCGCTACCACCTCGACGAACCGTTGATGAAACAGTACCTGCGCGAGCTGGGCAATACGCTGCAAGGCGACCTTGGGTACAGCTTCAAGCTGGCTGATTTCTCGGTCAATGAGATCATCGCCCAGGGGTTCCCGATTTCCGCCACGCTGGGCATCGTCGCGCTGGGCGTTGCACTGAGCATCGGACTCACCGCGGGAATCGTCTCGGCCATTCGGCGTCAGTCGCTGATCGACGTGACGCTGATGTCGTTGGCGACCGTCGGCATCGCGCTTCCCAACTTCGTCGTGGCCGGCATCCTCATCATTCTGCTGGTCTTCTTGTGGCCGGTCTTTCCGGCGGCCGGCTGGGGCAATCTCTCGCAGCTTGTGTTGCCCGGCTTTTGTCTCGGTTTGCCCTATGCCGCCTACGTCGCGCGGCTGGCGCGGACGGGGCTGCTCGATGTTCTCTCGCAGGACTACATCCGCACGGCGCGGGCGAAGGGATTGCGAACGCCGACTGTTATTCTGCGCCATGCGCTTAAGGGAGCCATGCTGCCGGTCGTTTCGTTCATGGGGCCGGCGATTGCCGGAATCCTCACCGGCTCGCTGGTCGTCGAGCAGATCTTTGCGATTCCCGGTCTCGGCGTGCATTTCATTCAGGCGGCCACGCAGCGCGACTACACGCTGGCTATGGGCCTGGTGCTCTTGTACACGACGCTCTTGTACACGATGAACCTGCTCGTCGACGTGTCGTACGTCTACCTCGATCCGCGCGCCAAGCTGGAGTAGACGTGCCTTGAGTGAAGCCAAGTCCGAACTTCCGTCGCAGCGCGCCGCGGCCGATGACCTGCAGCGCTACGAGCAGCTCTGGGCCGAAGCGCGGCAGGTGCACGGCGTCTCACTGGGGCGCGATGCCTGGCGGCGGTTGCGCCGCAATCCCAGCGCTATGCTCTCGTTGACGATTCTCGTCGTGCTTTCGATCTTGGCGTTTCTGACTCCCGCGTTGCCGCTCCAGTCGCCGCGACAGGTGGAAACCCTGCGCAGCTTTGCCGAACCGACATCCGAGCATTTCTGGGCCCCGCATCTGCAAACCCCGAGTGCTCAAGCGGAGGGCACGAATGACGAACAATGGGCTGCGTTCTGGCGGGATGTGGACCTCAAGTTTGGCAAGCTTGATGCGATCGAGAAGCTCCTATTGCAAGCCCGTGTCGCCGTCTTTGGGCCCTACGCCATCGGCTCGATTTGCGGCACGGATGAGCTGGGGCGCGATTTGTTGTCGCGGCTGTTTTGGGGCGCACGCGTTTCGTTGATCGTGGGAGTGGTCGCCACGTTGGTCTCGCTGGTGATCGGCGTGTCGTATGGCGCCATCTCGGGATACATGGGCGGTCGCGTCGACAACATCATGATGCGGTTGGTCGACGTGATGTATTCGATCCCCTTCATCTTTGTGGTGATCTTCATCATCTCGATCCTCAGCGAAGATTCGATCAAGGCCTGGCTTATCGATCACGGGATCGACCGCATCACGATCTTTTTCTTCCTGGTCGGCGCCATCTACTGGCTGACGATGGCCCGAGTGGTGCGCGGTCAGGTTATCTCGCTCAAGCACGAACAGTTTGTCGAGGCAGCGCGGACGTTGGGAGCTGGCCGGATGCGGATCGTGTTTCGCCATCTGGTGCCCAACCTGTTCAGCGTGATCATCGTCTACCTCACGCTCACCATCCCGCGCGTGATGCTCTTCGAGGCCTTTCTCTCGTTTCTGGGATTGGGAGTCGAGCCGCCGGACGTCTCCTGGGGGCTGTTGGCCAACGAAGGTGTCCGCGTCATCACGCCGGTCAAGATTTACTGGTGGCTGGTCGTCTTTCCTGGCATCGCGTTGGGCGTGACGCTGTTCGCCCTAAACTTCTTCGGCGACGGCTTGCGCGACGCCCTCGATCCGAAACTCAAGAACCGCTAGTTGAGTCCGCCAATATGAGGTGGCCTGAAGATCGACATGACTGAATCGCCGCGACTCTTAGAGGTGCGTGATCTGGCCGTCTACTTCAAGACGGATGAAGGAATCGTCCGCGCCGTCGATGGCGTCAGCTTCGATGTCGACCGCGGGGAGACGCTGGGGATCGTCGGCGAATCGGGATCGGGCAAGTCGGTCACGAATCTGGCCATGTTGGGACTCGTGCCGCAGCCGCCCGGTTGGGTTGAACGGGGAGCGGCGCGATTTCGCGGCGACGATCTGCTCAAGATGAGCGAACGCAAACTATGCGGCATTCGCGGACGACGGGTGGCGATGATCTTTCAAGATCCGATGACGTCGCTGAACCCGTTTCTGACCATCGCCGACCAGATGACCGAAATGACGCGGCTTCATTTGGGACACACGCGGCGGCAGGCGCTGTCGCACGCCATCGGCATGTTGGAGCGCGTGGGCATCGCTTCGCCCGCCGACCGCATCGCGGACTACCCGCATCAATTCTCGGGCGGCATGCGCCAGCGGGTGATGATCGCCATGGCGCTGTCGTGCCATCCGGACTTGTTGATTGCCGACGAGCCGACCACAGCCCTGGACGTCACGATTCAAGCCCAGATTCTGGAGCTGCTGCAAGAGTTTCAGCGCGAACAGGATACCGCGATCATCATGATCACCCACGATTTGGGAGTGATCGCCAACATCTGCCACCGCGTGAACGTGATGTACGCCGGGAAGATCGTGGAAGAGGCAGACGTGGCATCCTTGTTCGCCTCCCCCCGTCACCCCTACACGCTGGGACTGCTCAGCTCGATTCCGCGCCTCGACGAACGGGGGGCAGAGCGCCTGACACCCATCTCAGGGCAGCCACCCGATCTGGCGAATCTCGACAACGGCTGTTCTTTCCGCGCTCGATGTCGATATGCGATCGAGCGCTGCGCGAACGAGATCCCCGAGTTGCGAATGGTCTCCCACGGAGGACAAGCCGCCTGTCACGTCGACGTGGCGGAAGCCGCGGGGCAGGAAAAAGCGCATGCCTGATGCATCGACAACTCCGCACGCCGCTCCTGTCGAGAGCAATGGCACTTCACCGCTGCTCGACGTGCGCGATCTCCAAGTCCACTTCCCGGTGCGATCCGGCTGGCTGGGGTCCAACAACGCCGTCGTGCGGGCCGTCGATGGCGTGAGCTTTTCGGTCGGCGCGGGCGAGACATTGGGTTTGGTGGGTGAGTCGGGCTGCGGCAAATCGACCACTGCCCGCGCGATCTTGAATCTCATCCCGCCGACGGGCGGCGAGGTGTACTTCGAAGGGCAGCAAATCGCCGGGTTGTCCGAAGCCGCCATGCGACCCTATCGCCAGCGATTGCAGATGATCTTTCAGGATCCGTATGCGTCGCTGAATCCACGCATGACCGTGGGGCGGATTCTCAGCGAACCGATGCGCATTTTCAGATTGCACGATTCCAGGCGTCGGCGGTTGGAAGTCTTGCGCCTGCTCGACATTGTGGGGCTGAACCCGCGATTCGTGAATCGCTATCCGCATGAATTCTCGGGCGGGCAGCGGCAGCGGATCGGTGTTGCCCGGGCGCTTGCAGTCAATCCGCGGTTGATCATCTGCGACGAACCGGTCTCAGCGCTCGATGTTTCGATTCAGGCTCAGGTGATCAACCTCTTGGTCGACCTCCAGCAGCAACTGGGGCTGGCGTACCTGTTCATTGCGCACGACCTCTCTGTCGTGCGGCACATCTCGGACCGCGTGGCAGTGATGTATCTGGGCAATATCGTCGAAATTGCGGAGGCCCAAACGCTTTATCGGGCGCCGAAGCATCCTTACACGCAGGCGTTGCTTTCGGCGGTACCGATTCCTGATCCCAAAGTCGAGCGGCAGCGAAAGCGGATCGTGCTCGAGGGAGAAGTGCCCTCGCCGACCAAAGTCCGCATCGGATGTCCTTTTGCAGACCGCTGCCCACTGGCCGACAACGACTGCCGCATGTCCGCGCCTCCGCTGGTGGGCACGGATCATCGAGTGGCCTGCTTCAAGGCCTGAAGCCCGAGTGGCTCGTCGAGCCGTCGGGATGTCCCAAGTGATGTACGACGGCCGCCAACAGCTGGTCGCCGTGCGGTCCCCAGGGAACGTGAACGGCGGCCAAAAAGTCCGTCGGACGGGTGCGTCGATGGGGCAGCAGCAACACACCGCGGCGGTCGATGCGATACGAACCGATCGTACGCCACGGGATCGACATGCGAAGTCCCAGCCGACGAATCGTGACGCCGCGGCGGCTGACTTCATATCTGGTGGGCAGCCACACCGACGGACTACCGGCCACTAGCACACCGCATGCGACGGCCGCCCAACCCAGGCTTCCGGTCATGGTGGCAGTCGTGATTGCGATCGACAGCAGCAGGACAATCCACAGCCAGCTTGCGGGCGCCTGGTCCCAGAGCGGGTGCGAACGCCACGCCAACGGGTCTGGAGCGCGATAGAGCGCGGCAGCGGGCGGCCCGCTGCGCACGACAGTCTCGGCGTCGCGCGTCGCGTTGCCAGTTGCATCTGGCTGTTGCTCGGGAGTTGATGGCGACTCGCGCGGCAGGGGCGGCGTCGAGCCGAGTTGCGGGTCGGCCGCCTCGAGGGGGGCTTTCGGCTTCGATGGTGGAACTGCCGAGCTCAAGACGTGTGTCCGTCAATCTGTTTCCGCCAAGCGGCGTGTGGCGGGTTCTTTCACTGCTCGGAACTGCCGAGCAGATCGAGCGCTGCTGTCGTAAGCGCTGTGATGCCGGTCCTCAGCGTGTCTTCGATATCGGGGTAGTAAACTGCTGAATGCAGCGACGGAGGCTGCTGGCCAATGCGTTCGTAACCGGCCAGTCGCTCTTCATCGACCGATCCCAAACGAAACATGAACGCCGGAACTCCCGCCCGACCGTAGTGGCTGAAGTCCTCGCCGCCCATCACCGGTTCGACCGGCACGACATTCTCTTCGCCCACCGCGCGGCGCAGGCTTGGTAGCACGCGCGCTACCAGCTCTTCGTCGTTGAACATGGCGGGCGTACCTTCGGATATCTCGATCTTGGGTTCTTCCGCGCGGGCGCCAATGGCCACGGCCTTTGCCTTGCGGGCGATCGCGTCGAGCAGATGCTCGCGGACTTCGTCCTTGTAGCTCCGCACGGTGATCTGCAGGTGGCACTCGTCTCCAATCACGTTGTGCTTGGCGCCGCCGTGAATCGATCCGACGGTGATCACGGCCGGGTCCGTGGGCGAGACTTCTCGACTGACGATCGTCTGCAACTGCAGCACCAGTTGCGCCGCTTGCACGATGGGGTCGATCGTCGCGTGCGGATAGGCGCCGTGCCCGCCGCGTCCAATCATCGTGATGTCGACACTATCGACGTTGGCCAAGGCGTACCCCGCGCGATATCCGAGTTGGCCCGTGGGCATCGACGAATCGACGTGCAGTGCCAGCGCGAAATCGGGCTTTGAGAAGCGTTCGAAAAGACCGTCGTCGAGCATGGCTCTGGCGCCGGCACCGCGCTCTTCGGCAGGCTGGCAGACGAACATCACCGTCCCGCGCCAGTCGCTCTTGTGGTCGGCGAGATAGCGCGCCACACCGATCAAGTTGCTCATGTGCACGTCGTGCCCGCAGGCGTGCATGACGCCCACCTCGCCAGCTGCTTCGCCGGGTACGCGCACTTGAGAGCTGTAGACGAGCCCGGTTTGCTCGACAACCGGCAAAGCGTCCATGTCGGCACGGAGCATGAGGGAGAGACCTTCGCCGTTGGTGAGGATGCCGACCACACCGTGTCCGCCGACATCGGTTGCGACATCCGCGCCTACCGCTTGCAGCTCTTTGGCAAGGCGCGCGGCCGTCTGTTCCTCTTGGAAGGAAAGCTCAGGGTGCTGGTGCAAGTCGCGGTAAAGTGCGACCACTTCGTCGACGTGCGCCGCGACCCAATCGGCAGGATCAGCGGCATGGAGCTGGCCGTGTACCGCACTGCCCACGACGAGCAGAAGCGCGGTTGCGGACGCGAGAAGTCGATACG
Organism: uncultured Planctomycetales bacterium; assembly: GCA_938003525.1. Classification (GTDB taxonomy): domain Bacteria; phylum Planctomycetota; class Planctomycetia; order Pirellulales; family JAEUIK01; genus CALKYM01. The sequence continues at coordinate 63,995 of CALKYM010000282.1, forward strand.
GCAAAACCATACTCATGGCAGAGTCAATCTCCGGTCGCTTGTCGGGGCTCACACGGGGCGGCGTCGGTTGACATGACCCAGTTCTGGGGGCGCGATTAGACGACCATTAGTGGGGTGTTGATAGTCCTTCTGGGTGCCAGCTCCCTGACGGTCTGCGAGCGTTTTCGCAACGGTTGTGGGCGAGTATTGCGGAAGGCTGAAAAAGCGCTTGCAATGCTCAGCGGCAAATCACTAAACTCCAGGCGTCATACATCGCCCGTCCTTACTCTCGGCAGGCCGGACCTCATTCGTCCGGGCCTGCCTTTCATTTGCGCGGTCACTGCGGCGCAGCCACGATGGCATCTGGTCTCGCCGACGAGTTCGGTGGCGCTTAGGCCGCCTGCGAATCAGCTGAGCGGCTGGCCTCATGCTGGAGCCACTTCTCTCCGAATTATAGTCGCCGTTTTTCGCCCCCGCTGGCCGCACGCCGCTGTCATTTGCTGGGGCGCTGATCTGCCTGCGCCAGGCGCTGCACGCTCCGGCGAAGCGGCTTCATCAGGTAAGTGGGAACGACTGGGGTGTGCCAGTACACTCTACCAGTAAGGTCCCCGGTCGCTTGCGGCGGGCCCGACGGGACAAGCCTGCGCTCACTGGGCCGTCGCATTTGGCGTCAATAGACTTGTTGTGGCGCTTGAGTTCTTTGGTGATCGGCATCGCGCGGGGAAGGCGACTCGCAGGCCATGGTTCAGTCGAGTCGAACGGTCCCGTGGCGGTGGCGCTGGCTTGCGCCGGCCTTTGTCTGGTTCGCTGCGGTCGCTGTCTACTCGTCGTCGTTGAACAACGGCTTGTTGGCTTACGACGACCGCATGCATCTTGTGCGCAATCCGTACATGAATCCCCCGACCACGGCGGGCTTGGCGCGGATGTGGCAAGGTCCGTTCTGGGGCGAGTATGTGCCGGTGACGTACACCGTTTGGTGGATCCAGGCGCGCTTGGCATTGCTCGGCGATCGAACCGAAATCGATCCCCGCGTATTTCATTTCACCAACGTCGCGCTGCACGCCGCGACAGCCGTGGTTGTGTGGGCCGTGCTTCGTCGGCTGACGTTCAGTCTCACGGCGGCAACGCTGGCCACGCTGTTGTTTGCGATTCATCCTCTCCAGACGGAATCAGTCGCCTGGGTGTCTGAAACGCGAGGTTTGCTGGCTGGACTACTTGGCTTCACATCGCTCGCTCTGTACATCGAAGCCGTCCTCAACACGCAGCGGGCGACGTCTTCCGGCGGCCGCACGCGCAGCGGCCGGCGATACTTGCTGGCCACCGCGGCCTATGTGCTTGCGCTATTGTCGAAATCGAGCGGGGTCGCCATCGTGCCGATGGCCGCCATCATCGACGTGCTGCTGCTGCGACGTTCCGTGCGTGTGGCGCTGGTGTGGTTGCTTCCCTGGCTCGCGGCCGCCGCGTTGTTGGCGGTGATCATGAGCCAGCAGCAAGGCGTCGGGTCGGTTGCCTATCGGCCGCCGCTGTGGGAACGGCCCTTGTTGATTGGCGCCGGGATGGCCTTTTATCTGGCCAAGCTCGTCGTGCCACTGGGGCTGTGCGCCGACTATGGGTGGAATCCGCTCTATCTTGAAAGGCAGCCGTGGTTCTATGCGCTCTGGTTGCTGCCGGCTGTGCTGCTGATGGGGGCCCTGCTCACACGGCGCGGGGGCGTGAGTCTCGCGGTGCTGTTGCTCTTGGCCGCCGGCGTGGCTCCCGTTTCCGGACTGCTGCCATTCTCTTATCTGGATGTGTCGCTGGTGGCCGACCGGTTTTTCTATCTCTCGATGTTCGCCGCCGCGCTGGGTTTGGCGGCGCTGGTTGACGCCGTCGATGCGCGAATTCTGCGCGGGGCGGCGTTCGTCATCCTGCTGATATTCGCGATTCTCAGCGCACGGCAGGTGGCGTTTTGGAGAAACGACGAAACGCTGGCGACGCGGACGCTCTCGGTCAATCCGCGCAGCGTCTTTGCCTCGGGAACACTAGCGCAGCGGCTCGCCAGCGGCGGCAGCTACGACGTGGCGGAGGAGTTGCTGCGCAATGCGCTAAGCCTCAATCCGCGCTCGGTTCGCGCGCGCATCAACTGGGCGCACTTCAACTGGATGCTGGGCCGCGAGGACGAGGCGCTCGAGGCCCTGCAAGAGGCCCTCGAATTGCATCCCACCTCGAGCATGGCCAACCGCATGATGGCCGAGTTGCTCGTGAAACGCGGGCGATTTGAAGAAGCGACCGACCACTGCGAAGCGGCCTTGCGCTATGGACGTCGTGATCGAGAGCAGGCCGCCAATCACGCGGTGTACGGTTCGCTGCTGTTGCGGTTGGGACGCGTCGCGGATGCGCAATCGCAATTCGAGCAGGCGTTCGAACTCGATCCGAATGCGAATGCGACGATTTGGGCTGGTTACGCAGCCGTGTTGGCGGCTGCCGGCGACCGTCCCGCGGCAATCGAAGCCTGTGAACGAGCAGAACGGCTGCTGATCGAACCCGTGAGTCTGCCGCTGGATGCCCAGCGCGCGGCCGAGGTGTGGGTGCTGCTCGCGCGGAACTATCTCGAGTTGGGAGATGCAACTCGCGCCCGCACGCTGGCCCGCGAGGCCGCCAAGCAGTTCCGTGCGCGTGGCGACCAAGAATCGCTCGCGGAGGTTGAGCGGCTGTTGCTGCAAATCGGCGAAGATTAACTTGCAATACGTGCAGGCCATGATGTGACAACAGACGAGAGCACTGAACCCGAAGTTGCGGTGAAATCTCCCCTGAGCTTCTGGCCGCTGAGTGCATGGCGCGGCAGGCGCCGCCGGTGGTTGTTCGCGCTGTTGGCTTTACCCGTGCTGTTGTTTGTCGCCGTGGTGGGACATCACACGTGGAGCACCTGGGCGCATGAACGGGAGATCTGGTTCGATCCGGCGCCGGCCAGCTACGGCAATTGGAATCCGGATGACTTCGACTACCAGGACGTGCACTTCGAGTCGGCAGACGGAACGCTCCTGCACGGTTGGTTCGTGCCGCATCCCGATCCGCAAGCAGTCGTGCTGATGTGCCACGGGAGCGGCGGCAATCTCAGCTATGACGCCGCGTTGATGCAGCGCTGGAAAGAGACTCTCCGCGTCACGCTGCTGGGATTCGACTATCGCGGCTATGGCAAGAGCGAAGGTGAGTTTGGCAGCGAGGAAGCGATCTACGCCGACAGTCG
>CALKYM010000283.1 GCA_938003525.1 uncultured Planctomycetales bacterium
CAGAGATGGTGTCGTCGCCGGCGTCGCCGACCAGCGTATTGTCGCGGCTGTTGCCGGTGATCGTGTCTGCCAGCGTGCTGCCGGTCACCACTTCAAACGCATCGCCGGCGTTGAGCGTGATGGTCAAGTCCGGATTGATGGCCTGCGCCGTCGTCAACGACAAATCGAGCGTGATACCCTCCAGGAACGCCGTGAAACTCAGCAAGTCACCGGCGTCGTTGCTGCCGCCGGTGCCGTCGGTGAGCGTGTCGCTGCCGAGACTTTGAGTGGCCAATCCACGCAGGAAGACGTAGCTGTCGTTCCCGGTGCCGCCGCTCATACTATCGTTGCCTGTGCCGCTGATGAGCGTGTCATCGCCAGCGCCGCCAAACAAGCTGGTTGTTCCCGCGACGGCGGCGATATTGTCGTTGCCGGCGTTTCCGATCAGTGAGTTGTCTCGGCTGTTGCCCGTGAGCGAGTCATTCAACGCACCCCCAATGGCCGCTTCGTAGGAATCCGTGGCATTGAGTGTAATTGTGCCGCCGCCCCAGTTTTGCGCGGACGTGGATGAGAGATCGATTGTGACAGCCACGTCAGCGTCGCTGAAGTCCAGTATATCGAGGGCGTCGTTACTGCCTCCGGTGCCTTCAGTGAGCGTGTCGCTGCCTAGATTCTCGCCGCTCTCCTGGCCGAAGCCGTACTGATCGTCTCCGGTGCCTCCGGTGAGCGTATCGTCACCGGTGCCGCCAATGATGATGTCGGCACCGGCACCTGCGGTGATCGAGTCAGCACCGGCATTGCCGACGAGCGTATCGGCCCCGTCGGCAGCAGAGATGGTGTCGTCGCCGGCGTCGCCGACCAGCGTATTGTCGCGGCTGTTGCCCGTGATGGTGTCTGCCAACGTACTCCCCAGCGCAGCCTCGAATGCGTCACTGGCGTTGAGCGTAATGGTCAAGTCCGGATTGATGGCCTGCGCCGAGGTCGAGGAGAGATCCAGCGTGATCCCCTCCAAATAGGCGCTGAAGCTCAGCAAGTCACCGGCGTCGTTGCTGCCGCCGGTGCCGTCGGTGAGCGTATCGCTGCCGAGACTCTGGGTGGCCGAACCGCGTAGGAAGACGTAGCTGTCGTTCCCGGTGCCGCCGCTCATACTATCGTTGCCTGTGCCGCTGATGAGCGTGTCATCGCCTGTGCCACCTTCCATCGTGTCGTTGCCGCTATTGGCCGAAAGGAGATCGGCGAAACTGCTGCCGACGATGCTGTCGCTGCCGTCGCCCCCAAACAGATCGATGGCGTCGTCGAGCCCGGAGAATCCGTTGCTGGTGTTGACGTCAGAGAGGTCGATCGTGTCGTTGTCGCCAGCCGCCGCCACATCGATGGAGGTCACCTCACTTGTCTCGACGTCTTGTCCTGTCGGTGTGCCGTCGAAAACAGTCGTCGCGCCGTCCTTCACGATGACGTAGTCAGTCCCGGATACGTCCTGAAAGGTAACCGCGATGTCGTTGGCCATCGAGTCGCCATCGACGTCGAGATGCCCGTTGGTGAAGTCCACCGTGACCGCCAGCATTCGCCGCGATTCGAGGGCGTCCACGTTCAGCCGCCTGCGGCGGGCACGGCGCGCTCGCGCCCTTCGCCCGTTGCTGCCCGCTTGCCGACCCCAAAGACGCTCGATGAACTGACGCATGACCCACCTCCGTTGCAGTGCGTACTTGTAAATGCGCGCGCAAGAATCAGAGCCAGCCGGTAGCAAGGAGGTGCATCGCGCGCACCGCGACCGTGACAGACTTTCGGGACGAAGAAGTCCAGGCGACAGAACCGTGTCATTTCCTGGACACCACGCCTGAGGGTTGTTGCCAGAATTGGCCCTCCCCTAACTGGTGCATCCCCGGGCACCGGCTGCATGGTATCGTTTGTTTTTGTTGAGTCAACCAAAATATGTGTTGTTTTGAAAGTTTACGAACGAACGAAAAACATATATTTGTATGTCTTATGTATCTATACAATCACAGTTTGTTAGGTGCACGTTCTTGCGCCGGCGTGCGGTTGCTGCCATCATTCAACGGATTTGACAGGCGCAAGATGTGACGACTCAGGAACGCCGCAAGCGGTCTCGTCTGATGCCGGTGCTCGCCTGTATCGGCGTTGACGGCGGTTCGGTATCACCGCGAATCGGCCCACAAACAGTAGAGTTGGTCGGGTTCAGGCGATCGTTCTCTGCGCCAACGCGTGCCTAGAATCGCCGCCGTCTGTGGTAAGATGCTCGGGCTCAGCCAAAATCCTCCTTGGCGACCGGGATTCGGTTCGACCGCCGATCGGGGTCACCTGGAATCGTCTATTGGAGTCTCGCGGAATGCCCGATCCGGTTGTACTTTACGAAGTCGATGGTCGCGTGGCGCGAATCACCCTCAACCGCCCTGCAAGACTCAATGCCATCAACGACGAGATGCCCACCGCACTGCGCGACGCTGTTGCCCAGGCGAACGACGACGATGCCGTACACGTAATCCTGCTGGCCGGAGCGGGCAAGGCTTTTTGCTCAGGCTACGATCTGAAGGAGTACGCCGAGCGGCCGGGGCCGAATCCTGGATCGCAGGAGATGCCTTGGGATCCCACGCTCGACTACCGCATGATGAGCGGCAACACGGCCTGCTTCATGAGTCTGTGGCGCAGCCTGAAGCCGGTGGTGTGCAAAGTCCACGGCTTCGCGGTGGCTGGCGGCAGCGACATCGCGCTGAGCGCCGACTTGGTGGTGATGGCCGACGACGCGCGCATTGGCTATCCGCCTGCGCGAGTGTGGGGCTGTCCAACCACGGCCATGTGGGTCTACCGCGTCGGCGCCGAACGGGCCAAGCGGATGCTGCTCACCGGTGACTTGATCACCGGCCAACAGGCCGCACAGATGGGACTCGTGTCGCAATCGGTGCCGGCCGAAGAACTCGACGCGAAGGTCGAAGAACTTGTGCGACGGATTGCCAGTGTGCCGCGCAACCAACTCGCGATGCAGAAGCTGGTCGTCAATCAGGCCTACGAAAACATGGGGCTGGCCACTACCCAAATGCTGGCCACGTTCTTCGACGGGATCGCGCGCCACACCCCCGAAGGTGTGGCCTTCAAACGCCGTTGCGAAGAGGTCGGCTTCCAACAGGCCGTTGCCCAACGTGACAGCGGAGCAACGATTTAGGTCGATCGACCTAGCACCGCCAAAAACCATGAGACGCATAGCCTTTTTGGTTGACAGATTTGGAGTACACCTTCAAACTACCGGGGCTCTTAGGCGCAAGACCGACCGGCGGCCTGCGCCATCGTAGCGTCGCGGAGGAACGCTCGTGACAGTCTGACACTCGCTCCCTACGCGGATCTTTAATCCAGCGGAGCCGAGAATCTCTCAGTCAGGCTGAATTGGCCGTCGCCAGCCGATCCACGCTTCGCGCATTCGGATTAGGCTGTCTTTAGGCGGTTTGCATCCTGGCAATACCGCGCCGATCGCTGCGCGATTGCGCGCCGCGGTCGTCACGCAGAGTTCTCCTGCCCGCTGGTGGTCGATAGTCGATCTGCCGTGCGCGGGCTTGGAGCCGCCGCGCGCGGTAGTGGATGAGTCGCTGCATGCACTAACAGAAGGATTGCCAATTGAAGTATCTACACGCTCTGACATTCTTCGCCGTCGTAGGTTGGACCTCGACGGCGCAGGCGGTGCCCTTTCAGTACCAAATCGCCATGGGTGAGACGCTGGGCTTCGAGCACAGTTTCCTCACCGATGCCGATACGCCGATTGTGTTCCACCCCGGATTCTTCAGCGGGGCGGCGCAGGCGAACATGACCGGTACGCTCCGGGGAGACCTGTCTGCGACAGAGTTTACGATTAGTCCCAGCACGCTCACGCTGACGGGCCTGGGTGGACCACCGATCGGCGGCGACATCTGGTCGATCGAGTTCACCGGCGGCACGCTCACGCTGCCGCCGGCGAACTTCAGCAACTCGGGCGTATTGCTGGGGACGATGGACTACGTGATTCGCGATGACCTCAACGCCATTTTCGATACCGGTTCGTTTTACGTGTTCGAGTTCAACTTCGCCGGCTTCGCCAACGGCATTAATAGCGACGGCATCTATATCTGGGCCAATAACTGGAACAACCAGACGATGACGCGCCAGCAGTTCATCGACGGCGGTGGACTCCCGTTGGGCATCGACATCGGCGGATTGGGCGAGCTCGATCCTGTGCCGGAGCCCAGCACCTGGGCTTTGGCCATGATGGGAATCGGCACATTGGTGGTGGGAGGTCGCCGCCGACTTCGGCGCAAGTCCGTCAAACAATCCCGCACGACGCGCGACTGAGAAATCCGCGCATCCTGCGAGTCCGAGACACCCTCGGCGCGATCATCCCACAGCGATCCACCGAGGGTGTTTTTTTGATCTTGTCGATACGGTGCGCCAACCGATGTCGATCGACGCCCTTGCCAACTGGCTATAATCACGTGGGCCGCGGGTGCGCCCGCCAACCGTCAAAACGCAAGACAAGGAGACCGAAAACGTGCCCAAGGCAACCTGGAACGGGACCGTCATTGCCGACAGCGATGACACGGTGGTCGTGGAGGGGAATCACTACTTCCCGCCACAAGCCATCAAGCGCGAATGCTTTCAGCCCAGCGACACCACCAGCGTCTGCGGCTGGAAGGGAACGGCCAACTATTACACCGTTGTCGTCGATGGTCAGCAGAACGCCGACGCGGCATGGTACTATGCCGAACCCAAGGCCGAGGCGGCCAACATCAAGGACCATGTCGCCTTCTGGAAAGGCGTGCAGGTCGAACCGTAAAGCGGCTGCTGCGATTGATGCGCATCTTAGAAACCGCTAAAGCCGCGCCGATCATCCTGCTCACTCTCTGGGCCACTGCCGCGCATTCGCTCGCCCTCGCCCAGGGATACTCGCCCGCCGAATCAGCCGGGCGGATGGCGACTCCCGAGGGGTACAGCGTCTCGCTGGTCGCCGCTGAGCCGATGATTCGCCAGCCGGTGGCCATGGAGTTCGACGACCGCGGCCGCCTGTGGGTCGTGCAGTACTTGCAGTATCCCAACCCGGCCGGGCTGGAACGCGTGAAATGGGATCGCTACTCGCGGACCACTTACGATCGCGTCCCCGAGCCGCCACCCCGCGGGCCGCGCGGAGCCGATCGCATCACGATCCTGACCGATATCGACGGCGACGGGCGCGCCGATACGGCGCACGACTTCCTCGACGGGCTGAATCTCGCCAGCGGCATCGCGCTGGGGCACGGCGGCGTGTTCGTCCTACAAGTGCCCTATCTGTTGTTTTACGCCGACCGCGATGGCGACGACGTGCCCGATGGAGATCCCGATGTGCTGCTCACCGGCTTCGGCATGGAAGACGCCCACTCGGTGGCCAACTCGCTGACGTGGGGTCCGGACGGTTGGCTGTACGGCGCGCAGGGCAGCACGGTCACGGCCAACATTCGCGGAATTGAATTCCAGCAGGGCGTGTGGCGCTATCATCCTGTCTCGCGGCGCTTCGAGTTGTTTTACGAGGGCGGTGGCAACACCTGGGGTTTGGACTTCGATGCCCGCGGGCATCTGTTCGCCAGTACCAACCACGGCGGCTTCGCATTCCTCCACGGAGTCCAGGGCGGCTACTACTGGAAGAGCTTCGGGAAACACGGAGCCCTGCACAATCCGCACGCCTACGGATACTTCGAGCACGTCTCGCACGCCGACCTCAGCGGCGGACACGTCACCGTCGGCGGGCTCATCTATCGTGGCCAGATGTTTCCCGAGTCGATGCGGGGGGCGTACATCGGCGCCAATCTGCTTTCCCACACGGTATTCTGGCATGAGCTCGCGCGCGAAGGCACGACGTTTCGCGCGCGGCAGGCAGGCACGCTGCTCGACTCGCGCGACACTTGGTTTGCGCCGAGCGACGTGACCGTCGGACCGGATGGCGCCGTGTATGTGGCCGACTGGCACGATCAGCGCACCGCCCACCCCGATCCCGACGCCGAGTGGGACCGCTCGAACGGCCGCATCTATCGCATTGCCTTCGGCGAAGAATCGCTGCCGACACCGCCAAACGTCCAGCTTCTGGCGAATGCGAAACTGATCGCGTCGCTTGATCATCCCAGCGCCTGGTATCGCACGCGGGCGCGTATGGAGCTTGCCCGCCGCGGTGGTGACGAGATCGTATCGCTACTCCGCGAGCGACTGACGTCGGCCGACGAGATTGAGTCGGCACTTGAATACTTGTGGACGCTCGAGTCCTGTGGCGGCCTCGACGATGTCACGCTCATCGAACTGACGGCCCATCGATTCGCCGATGTAAGACGCTGGGCTGTTCGATTGGCGGGTGATCGTGAACAGCCTACTCCGGCGATACTTGAGAAGCTGGTCGAGCTGGCTCGCCGCGAAGACAATGCCGACGTCCGCAGTCAATTGGCATCGACCGCCGCGCGGCTGCCGGAGCAGCAAGCGCTGAAGGTCGTTGCGGTTCTCGCCGAGCGCGATCGGGACGCCGACGATCCCCACATCCCGCTGCTGTGTTGGTGGGCCCTCGAGCGGCACTGTGTAGCTGCGCGTGATGTCGTACTGGAGCACTTCACACGAAATACCCTCTGGCAGTCGGCGCTGGCCCGCGAGCATCTGCTGGGGCGCTTGATGCGGCGGTACGCAGCCGAAGGTAGCGATCACTGTTTTGCGGCGTGTGCCGAGCTCTATCGTTCGGCTCCGGCGGATGCCCGCCAGGAGATGCTCGTGAACTTCGATCGTGGGCTGGCCGCTCGGCAGCTTCGCGATGCGCCGCCCGATTTGCTGGCTGCGGTTCTCGACGATTGGACCAGTACGACGCGCGACGCCCTGCAGATTCGAGTGTTGGCGCGATTGGGTCATGGGCAGGCCGTTCAACGCGCTGCCGAGCTGGCGAGTGAAGAACAAAGCGCACCCGATCTTCGCGCCGCCATGATGCGGCTGCTGAGTCAGGTCGGCTATGACGCGGCTGTGCCTGGCCTCCTTGATACCCTGGCAAGCGGCGCTCCGCAGCCGGTGCAGCTTGCTGCGGTCGACGCCTTGGCCGGCTTCGACGATTTGCAGATTGCCGAGCGGCTCGTCGACATGTACGCGTCGCTGCCGTCCCCGTTGCAGTCGAAGCTCCGCGACGTGCTGTTTGCCCGCCCGCAGTGGGCGCTGACTTTTCTCCGCGCAGTTGATTCCGGCGAACTCGATCCCGGCGACGTGCCGCTCGAACAACTGCGACGCCTTGCCGTCCACGACGATCCCACGCTCAATCAATTGGTCTACAAGCGTTGGGGCCGCGTCGAGCCCGCTTCGCCGGGAGAGAAGCTGGCCGAGGTGCGGCGTTTGAACAACGACCTCCGCGCCGCCGACGGCGAACCGCAAAGCGGTCACGCGCTGTTCGGCAAACATTGCGCGAGCTGCCACCGCCTGTTCGGCCATGGAGAAAAAATCGGTCCCGACCTGACCCCCGCCAATCGCGGTGATCGAGGCTATCTGCTGGAACACATCGTCGATCCTAGCGCACTAGTGCGCAAGGAATACATGAGCCATCAGTTGCTGCTCGACGACGGCCGCGTGCTCACCGGGATGGTGCTCGACGAGTCGCCCGCCGAGCTCGTGCTGGCCGACAACCGTGGCGAGCGGATGACCGTTTCCCGCGATCGCATCGCACAGCTCGAACCGGCTCCCCTCTCGCTGATGCCCGAGGGCCTGTTGCAAAAACTCACGCCGCAGCAGGTCCGCGATCTGTTCGCTTATCTCCAGAGCAGCGAGCCGCTAGAATAAACAAGCGTTCACCGCGCGGGGTCTGGCTCATTTTTCGGCCGCAAGACGTTGGCCAGCGAGAGTTGCGCCCGTCCGAAAAATGTGCCTGACCCCTTGGCTCCCCAGGAGGGCACGGTCGATGAGTTTGTCCACCACCCGCACGGGTTTCCGCACGACCAGTTCCAGCCGGCTGAATTGGGACTCGCCGCCCTTGCGGCTGTGGCGCAAGGCCAAGCAGCTCGGTATCTGGGACCCCGCCGACATCGACTTCGAACAGGACTGCCGCGACTGGGACGGCTTCGACGCCACTGAGCGCGACATCATTCTGCGACTCACTTCGATGTTCCAAGCCGGCGAAGAGGCCGTCACCCTCGACCTGCTGCCGCTGATCGAAACGATTGCGTCCGAGGGGCGTTTGGAAGAAGAGATCTACCTGACTTCGTTCCTCTGGGAAGAGGCCAAACACGTCGAAGGCTTTCAGCGGTTCTTGGGCGAGGTGGCCCGCGTCGACGGTGATCTTTCGCAGTATCACACGCCGTCGTACCGACAGATGTTCTACGAGGAACTGCCCAAGTCGCTGAGCAACCTGCGCGAAGATCGCTCGCCGGTCGCCCAGGCGGAAGCCTCGGTGACCTACAACCTGATCGTCGAAGGCGTGCTGGCCGAAAGCGGATATCACGCCTACTACGAGGCGCTCCGCGCGCAACAGATGTTGCCGGGCATGCAAACCATGGTCGGGCATCTCAAACGCGACGAATCGCGCCATCTCGCCTACGGCGTCTACCTCCTCTCGCGGCTCGTCGCCGAACACGGCGACGAAGTCTGGCAGACCATCGAACGGCGGATGAACGAGCTGCTGCCGATTGCCCTGGGCATGATCGCGGAGCTCTTCGCCGAATACGAAGTCCCCCCCTTCGGCCTCGAACACGACCATTTCGCCGAGTACGCCACCGTCCAATTCCAAAACCGCTTCGCCCGCATCGAGCGATCGCGCAACCAGACGCTGGAAGAACTCCAAGCGGAGCGCGTGGAAGACGAGAT
>CALKYM010000284.1 GCA_938003525.1 uncultured Planctomycetales bacterium
AAGTCGCGCGGGTTCAGCTCGCGTGCGCTGGCGGCCAGACGTTCCGCTTGTTCCATCTGGCCCTGTTTTTGACGCGCGAAGGCCAGGGTGTAGAGCAAAACGGGGTCGTCGCTGAAGGCCGCAGAGAACCTCTCGGCGGCGTGGTCGATCACCGACCAGGCTTCATGCCAGGTGAGCCAGAGCAGGTGTTGCGCGAGGCTCTCGCTGTCGGGGCGGACAAAGTCAAGCGTGCGCAACATGGTGGCTTCGGCATCTGCCTGCCGCTCGAGTGAGCGCAGCCAGCCACTTTCCAGCCGCAGCAGTTCCTGCACGATCGCCGGTTCCGTTTGCTGCGGCGCGGTCTTCAGTGTGGCGGCTTCTCGTTCGACGAGTTGCGCCCAGTCGGTCAGAGCCTCCTCCGGCGACTCGCGCAGCGAGGCATAGGTCAACAACCAGCTCGCGGCGGCACGGCTGCTGCCGGCCAGCGAATCCCGAATGGTCTGTGCCCGCTGTGCCCAACGTTCGGGCTCGATCGCGTCGAGCACGCTGCGCGGTTGCTTGTCCAGTAGCGACAGCGCCCAGACTGCGGTTTCGTCAGCCGGTTGCCCGGTTGGCCACTGGGCGAATCCACCGTCGCCACCCCCTTGGCGAATCGCTTCCAGGGCAGCGCGCTTCGCAAGTTGATCGGAGCGCTGGAAGCGGGCCAGGCGACAGAGCGCGGCCAGACCCTGGTCGTCGGGCAACTTGGCGAGCTCAGCAATCCGTTGCTGACGCGTGTCCTCATCGAGTTGATCGTAGTTGCCCAGCAGCCGCTTGACTTCGGGGGGGTCGTCGTCGCGCGTCCACTCGATTTCCATCAACCGCAGCAGATAGCGTGCGCGGGCGGCGATCTCGATGTCCGCGTGGTTTTCGGCGGCGACCAAAGCGTCGAAGGCGTGAAATCCCAGCTCGGCCAGTTGTTGCTGAGCCCGCTCGCGGACGAAAAAATCCTCGTGACCGAGTTGGGCGATCAGCTCATCGATCTGCGCCGACGACACGGCGGGCGCCGTGACACTGGTCACTTCACCGTCCGCCCGCGCCCACGTGCCGTATCCGATGGCGAAGGCCAGCGCCGCGGAAGCCAGAACACCTCGCCAGAGGGCGCTGCCGTGCACGTGCCAAGATTGACGTGGAAACTGGTTCATGGTGGCCGAGGCTTTTCGACTGCTGGGCCGCTGGACGCGTTCCGATTTGTATTCACAGAGACGTGGCCGCGGATCAGGAGCGGGCGAGATAAATCCGCCGGCGAACATCCCTGTCCACAGAATAGCTTTCCGGGCGCAGCGGGAGCAAGCTCGCTGGATTCGCATCCCTGCGCAACGCGCGGCCGGTCTGCAGACAAGACAGGTAGGCGCTTGCCCAAGTGGGCGTGTCAGCCAAGCGCCACGCGGATATCGAGACGCCTAAGAGTCGCCAGCCAGTAGTTTCGCGACCGCCTGCTCAATCTCTTCGGGCGTGGGTGAAGATGCCGTGGGATCGCCAAAGACGAACCGCTGGGCTAATTGGCCTTGTTGATCGTAGAGCTGATAGTGCGGAATCGCGATCCCGATCTCGAAGGTCTCGTACAGGTCTTCTTCGTCCGTGCCCTGGGCAATGAATGCGTACGAGGCGAACCCTTTCGAGTTGAGAAAGTCGACCACTGCCTGCCGATTCTCATCCGTCGGGTCGTCGAGGCTCACGGCGACGACAACCAGTCCTTGCTCGCCGAACTTCTCCTGGAGTTCGACCGTGTGTGGGAACTGCTCTTTGCACGTTCCGCACCAAGTGGCCCAGTAGTCGACAAAAACGACCTTGCCTTCTTGCTCTGCCAGGAAGCTGTCGAACGCGGAGCGATCGACGAACTGCACGTCTGCGGCGGTTACCGCGGCGCCGTCTGCCGTCGAATTGGCGCTCTCTATCCCGGCAGTTTCTGTCGACGCCGGTGCACTAGCGTCCCGATCCTCGCAGCCGGCGCCCGCTGACATGAAGACACCGATTGCGACCAGCGGCAGAAGTCTGGGGCATCGAATGCGCGCCGAGGTGAGAGCCATCCGAGAGTTCCTTGAAACTGGATGTAGGTTGTGCGTCGTCTCGAGAGAAGAAGCGAGACCTAGAAAAAGCCGCCGCCAGCCCGAGTGGGGCTGACGGCGGTTGGTTTGCGTCAGGAGATCATCACTCGGGTACGCTCATTCATACTTGATGCCGCAGCCCTGTTGCTTGGTCTCGGCGGTCTCTGGCGTTTCGCCGGCCAGGACAGCCTCGACCGCATCACGCAGGTAGTTTTTCTGCACATCGTCGGGTTGCAAGGGGCTGTCGTCCATCAGGCCCATGTAGACCACCTTGCGGTCTTCGTCGAGCACGAAGAAGTGCGGCGTGACCTGGGCGCCGTAGTCGCGCGCGACTTGCTGCGTGGGATCGTAGAGATACGGGAAGTTGAATCCCTTTTGCTCGGCGCGCTCTTTCATTTTGCCGAGCTTGTCACCTTCAACGTTGTTGACATTGATGGCGACGAGTTGGACGCCCTTGTCCTTGTACTCTTCCTGAAACTCGATCATGCGATCTTCACAGGCAATTGCGACGGGGCAGGAATTGCACGTGAACACCGCCACGACGACCTTGGCGTTGTCGAAATCGGCTAGGGCGTGGTTCTCGTCATCGGTGCCCACAATGCCGCCCCAAGCGGGTGCCGCGTCACCGACGCTGAGCACTTTGTTCCAGCGGCCCGCGAACGATGCAGGCACAAGCACAGCTACGACCAGCGCGGCAACCGTCAGCCGCAGTGCATGGCGAAACAACATCGAACCTCTCTCCTTCTAGGTGGGGAACGGGTGGGGGGGGATCGCTTGAAAATGTTGCCCGGCGAGGTGTCGGGCTCGCCGCGTTCGAATCTTGTTGGATTCACAATCGGCGGGGGTCAGCGCAGGGGGCTGGGGCCCAGCACGGAGGATTCTATGTCACCGGCACTCGCTCGTGTTCCACAGTCCGTTTTCCCGAGCTGCCCAAGCTGCCGGAAGGTTTGCAGGCCGCCAGTCTGAGCAGGCGGATTGTCGCTGTCAACCCGTTACGTCAACAGGAGATATCGTCATGCGCAGGACAATACAGGCTGCCGAAACCGGGCCGTGCGCACTCGGCTATCAGCAACGCCGGTCCCGTCTGGCGGACCCTCAGCGGTTGTGTTCTACGCACGCGACACTTGGGTGGTTCGCCGATGTCGGCCGCTGCCAGACGCTTGCTGTCGAACGGGCGCAATTGGACCGGACCGGCTGCAGGGCGCGGTCGTTGTCGAGTGTCCGGCTCTTCGCCTCCGCCGTGATCCTGGTGGCTTCGGATATGGGTGTTTGCGATACTAAGTCGCGGTGAACTTGCGTTGTCGCCAGATCAGATGAGGAGTCGTGCTCGTGCGCGATCGCATTGAATATCGTGCCGTATTCGGAGCTCTGAGCGGGCAATGGTCACAGTCGGGGCGTTGTTTCAGACGCCCAGGGGCGCTGTTCGCCGGGCTCTCGCGCCAGGGCGCGAGCTGTAGCCTGGTCGCCCTGGTTGTGTTCCTCTCTGGTTGCAGCGGCGGCGAAGGTGAGACTGCGGCGACGCCCGAGACGGGCTTGCAAGTTGCAGGCTCTGCCGAAAACCCGCCAGCGGCCGCAGCACCCGACGCTGACGCTGCGCCGCAGGCCCCAACGGATCCCGCTGCGAACGCCGAATCCGATGCCGCTCCCTCCGAGGAGCAGGCTAGCGATGACGCAGAAGAATCGATGGAGGAGACCGAGGAGTCGCCACCGGCGGAGCCGGTGACTCCCGAGGAACCGGAACCGCGCGAGCGACCGGATGACTTTGCGCAGTGGAGCCGGCAGGACTTTCTCGACGAACGGGCTGAAGCCAGAGCCGTGGGTCGGCTGTTGCAGGCGGTAAAGTATCTGGCCGAGAACAAGCAGGGAGACGAAGAGACTGCGGCCCTGCTCGTCGAGCTGTCGGAGTTTCAAGAGCCCCAGTTCGGGCCGATGCCGGAGGGCGACGAGGACGATCGCGCTGTAAGAAACGAGCAGCGACGTCGTGAGTCGGTTTTCCGGGCCGCGCGGTCGGCACACGCGCAACTCGCGCTGCCGGTACTGGCAGCTCTGGGCGCCGTGGGAACCGATATCGCCTTCAGCGCGTTGAGCGAGATCGTCGACGGCACGCGCGATATCGGCCTCGAGCCGAATCGAGTGCTGAACGAAGCGCTCGCGGCACTCGTCAGTATTCCGGGAGACAAACTCGACAGTTGGTTGCTGCTGGCGGTGACGAATCCTGAGCAGGTTCGCACCGTCGACGACGGCAGCGTTTCGCCCGAGGAGTTGCGGACGCGCGTGCTGCGGTTGCTTCCAGACCTTGCCAGTGCAAGGTTGCGCGGCGATTTGGCTAAACATCTGGCTTCCGGTCAGGTGTCCGAAGAAGTGCAGCGTGCGCTGGTGACGATGCTCCTGGCCGACGCGCCCGTGAATCTGCGCGCTCAGCTTGTGCTGTACCTCGGCGACTCGACCGAGGAAGATGTGCGGGACCAGGTCGAGGCCATCTTCGCGAAGCACTCGGTGCAGGCGCTCGACGAGTTGCTCGGGATTCCGGCAGATGCCGTGCCGTCGCCGGCAAGCACGGGCCGTTCGACCGGTGGCTTCGGCGGAAGGAGGCCGCGGCCGAGAGCGACCGGCTCGGCAGCGGTCGATCCCGGCGAACAGATTGACTTGGCCCAAGAGGTGGTGAACACATTGTGGACGGCCCCGTTCATCGCCAAGCTTGGCGAGCGGATGGGGGCGGTCCGCGAGATTCCCGACGCGCTGGACAAGGCGAACCTGGTGACCACGCTCCCGCTGGACATCGTGCGTTCGACAATCTCTACGTACCTCCAAGACAACTGGGAGTCCGTCGAGTCCAACAATCGGGCACAGTTCAACGACACGCTGGCCGCGGCCGTGCGCGATCCCGGGCTGATTGTGGTCTTCAAGGAGTTGCCCCGGCGGCGCGATCCCGAAGTTCGCAAAGCGCGACGCGAAGGCGAGAGTAGCACCTCTGCGCGCCCGACTGCCCCGCTCCGCGGCGCGGCAGCGAACGACGACCCGCGGCAGCAGCAGGACCAGGCCCGCTACACGTGGATGGACTTCTCCGAGGTGCTGGTGCAGTCGTTCAACAAGCGCTTCTACGCGGCCGCCCAACAAGCGCGCCGCGGGGATGCGGCGAGCGAGGATGATGTCGCCCGTGGGACCGGGGCATCTGCTGAAACGGCGACCGCATTGACGGGTGGCACAAACGGCGGCGCGGTGGCCAGCGGCGGTGCCGACAGCGAAACGAGCGATGCAGAAGTGTCGTCGCCCAGTGCGGAGTCGATTGCCTTGCCCGAAGACTTTGGTTTGCCCCTTGAGTTGCACGAGGGGGCCCGGGTCGTTGCCTTCCACCGCGTCAAATGGCCGGACGATGTCGAAGAGCGGCTCTCCGACGCGCGGCCGTCTCCACTGGAGCTGCACTACGTGCGTATCGAGGGAGACGGCATGGTCACCAAGCTCGCCACGCACTATCAGCGACAGCTCGAACGTCCGCTGATTCGTTTCCTGGAGAATGAGGGCCGCTGGGTCGACTTTGTTCGAGAGAGCGACGACGGGCAAAGGCAGTCGATCGACGTGATGCTCGCGCCCGTGCCTGACGAAGAGGGCGAAGAAGAGTTGACCGAAGCCGAGCGTCGGCGGCGAGCCAATCAACCACGCCCGCTCGTGATCGAGATCCTCACACTCACCGTGGCGGATCCGACTTCGTAGACCACGCCAAACGGTCTAGGCACCGGGGCCCTCGGCGCGATCGGTTTCCTCGATGTACTGCCGCAGCCGCTCCAGTTCGTCGGTAACGTGCCGCAAGCGGAGCATGTTTTCGACCCGCTTGACGAGCTCCAGTTGGTTGACGGGCTTGCTGAGGAAGTCGTCGGTGCCCGCAGAGACGGCCCGTTCGATATCGCCAAGTTCGTTGAGTGCGGTGACCATGAGAATCATGATCTCGCGGGTCTTCGGGTCTTCCTTGATCTGCTTGCAGACTTCGAATCCGCTCAGCTTGGGCATCATCACGTCGAGCAGAATCAGATCGGGCCGAAACGAGTCGACTTTGTCGAGCGTGTCGCGGCCGTCGACCGCGACCTCGATCTCACAATCGATGTCGGACATGTAGGCCTCGAGCAACTCGACGTTCGTCGGATTGTCGTCGGCGATCAGAATGCGACTCTTCGATTCAGGCATGGCCTTCGGTGCTCAGGGCACTTCCTTGCTCGTCGCCGCGCGGTCGACAGCGCGAAGCTCATCCGCTTGTCGTACCGCCGACTGCCGTTTCGTTGGCCTTCAAGTGAGCTGCCGGCACGGGAAACTGCGCGCATAGCTCCGTGACCGCGCTGCGGACCTTCGCGATGACGGACTCGTCGTCGGGTTTCTGCAACACGGCGAGCATCCAGTCGGCGATTTGCTGCATCTCGGCGGGTCCCATCCCCCGCGTGGTCAGTGCCGGCGTGCCAATACGAATGCCCGACGGGTCCATTGGGCGGCGCGTATCGTATGGAATCATGTTCTTGTTGACCGTGATGCCACACCGGTCGAGTGCATCTTCGGCGATACTGCCCGAGAGCCCCAGCGGCGTGACGTCGGCCAAGAGCAGGTGGTTGTCGGTACCCCCCGACGACAACTTCAGGCCACCGGCGGCCAAAGCCTCTCCCAGTACGCGCGCGTTGTCGATAATCGCCTGAGCGTAGCCGCGGAACTCCTCACGCAGCGCCTCGCCGAAGCAAATGGCCTTGGCCGCAATGATGTGCATCAGCGGCCCACCCTGCAGCCCCGGAAAGACGCTTCGGTTGACTTCCTTCTCGTACTGGGCGCGACACATCGTCAAGCCGGCGCGCGGACCCCGCAGCGTTTTGTGGGTCGTCGTCGTCACAAAGTCGGCCACCTCCAGCGGGTTGTCGTGCAGGCCTGCGGCGACCAGTCCGGCGTAGTGAGCCATGTCGACCATCAGCAAAGCGCCGACTTCGCGCGCGATCTCGGCGAATTTCGGATGCTCGATCTCCCGGGGATACGCGCTGGCGCCGGCCACGATCAGCTTGGGCTTGAGCTCGCGCGCGAGCCGGGCGAGTTGATCGAAATCGATACGTTGCGTGTCGCGCGTCACTCCGTAACTATGGAAGTTGTAAAGGCGACCCGAGATGTTCAGCTTCATGCCGTGCGTGAGATGACCACCATGTGCCAGGTCCATCCCCAGCACGGTATCTCCCGGCGAGAGGGCCGTGAGATACACCGCCATGTTGGCCTGACTGCCGGAGTGTGGCTGGACGTTGGCATGTTCGGCGCCGAATAGTTGCTTGGCGCGCTCGATGGCCAGCATCTCGATCTGGTCGACAAACTCACAGCCGCCGTAATAGCGGCGACCGGGATAGCCCTCGGCATACTTGTTCGTGAGCACGCTGCCGGCGGCCTGTTGAATCGCGGGGCTGGTGTAGTTTTCGCTGGCGATCATCTCCAGGCCGTCGTGTTGACGATCTGCCTCTGCGGCCATCGCCGACCAGACCTCGGGATCCTCCTGTTCAATCCAATTCATCGACCGACGGTCCTTTCAAGACAGATCAGGCGACTGCCGCACTCTCCGGACCGTGCCGGCATGGCCGCGCGCTGGGGCTGGAGCAAAGAGCGCAGATGACGATAGCCGCCATTCTCAAACCCGCGCTGCGCATCGTCAACCACGGCGTCTGGGGAACTGCGCCGAGCCGCGCGCCGGGCAGGCCATCGAGAGACCAACGGCGCGTCAGGCTCGCATCAGGCTATGCTCGGGCATGATGGCAGTGGCGCGTTGGCTGCGCGGCGTGAACAGCCAATACGTGGCGGCTTCGCAACTCGGGCCGGCCCAAGTGCGATGCTCGTCGTCGCCCCAGGCATTCGCCTCCGTGTTCCATTGGCCTGAGTCTACGACGCCCAGATCAAGGCCGCGGGCACGAGCGACTATTCGTCTCTCGGTGCCTGGTTGCGGGTACACGACACCTGTACTGCCAGTGCGCGGGTGCCACGCGCGATTGCCGCAGGGCTGCGTTACCAGCAATAGGCCGTCTTCGCGGAGGCACCGGCGCGCTTCGAGGAATACGCGTCGCGGAGATGCAACGCAGTGCAGGACGTCGCAGAGCAAGATGGCGTCGAAGTTCCGGTCACCAAACGGCAGTTGTTCTCCGCAGCAGGTCACCCAGCGAACCTGTCCACGTTTCAGCAGCCCGCGGGAGGCGAGCACTCCCGCCAGTGGGTCGACGCCGTAGCGCACGCCGCAGCCCAGGTGGTGCAGCTCGCCTTGGGCGTGCAGGCCCACTTGGAGGATCTTGGTCGTCGGCCGCATCGGGATGTGCGCCGAAAGCAGGTGCTCGATGAACCTCGCGCGGCGTCGCAATTCTGGCAGCCAACGATAGTGCCGATTGTCGTTGTCCGCAGGTAGCGCATCGATACGCGCTTGTTGTCGCGCGCGCCAGAACGGACTTTCGTCCGCCGCCAGAAACGTGGGAATGCCATCCAAGATGGGATAGCCACGACCGCACGATGTGCAGGAAAGCCACTGGTGGCAGCGTTCGAGACATCCGTGATCGGTGGGGCAGACAAGGTCGTCCCACATGGTCGTGCATCCTTGCTACGAAAACAAGAAAGAGCAGTCCCTGCTCGAGGCGCGGGGAACTATGACACACATGGCCGGTGCCGTAAAGCGAATCGCGGGCGGTGAACGGCGAGCGCGAGATGCTAGCAAACTTGTCGTGTTCGCCGAGCATGCGCATTCATGGCGGCGGATGAATCGTGACCTGCAGCGTGCCGGCGTTGTCGTGCAGTTCGCCGCCGGAGTCATTGATGCGCAAGAACAGCGTTCCGGCATGCCGGGGCGTGTACGTCGATTCGCGACCGACCGCCTGCGGGGCGACGAGGCCTTGCACTCGATGGGCCGCTTCATCTTCTGCGCGAACGCCTGCTAGCAGGATGCCCAATGGTCGGCCACGGTAGTAACGAATCGACACGCCGCCCGCCTCGCTGATCCAGGGCCGGCTTGTCTTCGCGACCTGAAAACGCCCGCGCGCGTGGATTCGATAGTGCTCGCCGGTAACCACGCTCAGCCCGGTATTCTGCCAGCCGCGTGCGGCATCGACATCGAACTCGTACGGCCATTTCGAGGGCGTCGCGCCCGGTGTGAGATCGAGCGACGTTCGAGCCATGTCGTGGCCGTATTCGAGTTCGGCCGTGAACACCGTCCAGCGATCCTGCAAGTCTTCCCAGCCGTCGGTCAGTTCGCCTCGCAATCGGCCGGTGCGCTGCCTGTGGGGTACGTTGAGCAAGCTGCGAAATAAGTCACGGTATTGCGGCGCAGCGTTCAGGAACGTCGCCAACGCCCACGACCATGCATACGGCTCATTCCGGCGGTGCGCCGTGGCGCCGAAATGCAGAATCTCATCAATGGATAACGCCCGCCCTTCGTCGCCTGCGCGCTGAATGAGGCCGATACGCCCCCACAGTGGTGCTTCCTCTTTCGAACGCGGCATGTGTGTCAGGGTCATTCGGCCATCGCGATAGTCGTGCGTGGCCAGCAGTTCCGCCAGGCCCTCGATGTACCAAGGCGGGCCGGCGCCGTCGAAAAACACATTGAGCCACGCGTGTGTGCCTTCATGCAGCAGCAGATGTCTGCGGTAATAGGCCGACGGCTGCTCGTCCAGCCAGAGGCGACGGCCCACGCAATAGCCGTGCAGAAAGGGCGGCAGTGCAGCGGGGAGCAAGCCCGCGCGGGCGAAGCGATCGCGGTCCGCCATCAAACAGCCGATCGCCCGAAAGTCTCTCCAGCGATCGGCAGACGGATTCAGATAGTCGGCCCACTGGGGCATCGCCAAGTCGAACAAACGGGGCAGCTCATCCACCTCGTCGCTGGCGGGCACGTCGGTGTAGAGGACCAGATGCTTGCCAGCGAGCCGCCGCAGACCGGCTCCACGGGCCAATGCATCTGTGGTGTGGAGGTCGGCGCGCGTCGCGTCGCGCTCGGTTGGCTGAGCGATGCAGGGCGCAGTCGAGAACAGCAGCAAGGCGAGCATGGCGCTGAACCGTACGGCAGGCCGTAGAAGTCGCGTGCGAGAGTCACACATGGAAGCAACGAGCCTACCGGTTACGGGGGCCTTCGCGCTGATGGCGCGAAGTCGCGGACGCTTGCGCCGCTCGCATTTTACGCTGCGGTGCTTAAAGCGCGCGACGATAGCGCGACTTGCGGCGTTTGGCGAGCGGCGAGGCGGGCTTCGCTGCCGACTTCGGCTCGCCGTCGGATGCACCATCGGCGCTGGGACCATCACCGTTTGTGCCGGCCGCTGCGTCGGACTTCTCAGCATCCTGAGTGGCCCCAAAGCCTTCGAGATGGGCTCGTTCGAGAAGCCGGTTGATCCGCATTTCGATCCGCGTCAGTTGAATTCCCTCGTCGGGTGTCACAAACGTGTAGGCGACGCCCTCTCTCCCCATGCGTCCCGTGCGGCCGACGCGATGCACGTAGTCGTCGCAGAACTCAGGAATGTCGTAGTTGATGATGTGCGAGATTCCGGTCACGTCGATGCCACGGCCCACGACGTCGGTGGCGACCAACAGACGCACCTGTCCCTTGCGAAAGCGCTGCATGGTCCGGTCCCTGGCGCTCTGCGTGAGATCGCCATGCATGCATTCGACGTGTTTCTCTTTTTTGCGAAGCTGCCGGTACAGGCGTTCGGTGCCGCGCTTGGTGCGGCAGAAGACAATGGCTTGCTGCGGCTGCTCACGTGCCAGCAGCTTGGTCAGCAGATCGAGTTTCTGCTCGGGATCAACGGTGAAGTAGAACTGCTCGATCGTCTCCACGGCGATGTCTTTCGGGGAGAAGTCGAGCGATTCCGGGCTGTGCATGTAGCGTTGTGCCAGACGTTTCACCGGCGGCGGCATCGTCGCGCTGAGTAACAGCGTCTGGCGTTCGCGGGGTACGCGGCGAAGGATCTTCTCGATGTCGGGCCGGAAGCCGATGTCGAGCATGCGGTCGGCCTCGTCGAGCACGACGACTTGCAGATCGCCCAGGTGCAGCGTGCCGCGGCTGATGTGATCGAGCAAGCGTCCGGGTGTTCCGACCACCAATTCGGCGCCGCGCGAAAGCTTGTCGATTTGGCCACGAATGGGCTTGCCGCCATACAGCGCCACGCAGCGTGCGCGCCGGCCGTGAGCTAGCTTGACGGCTTCATCACGGACTTGTACGGCAAGTTCGCGAGTCGGAACGAGGATCAGCGCGAGGGGCCGCTTATGGCTGCTCTTGGCCGGAATACGCTCCAGGATCGGAATCACGAATGAGGCCGTCTTGCCCGTGCCGGTTTGGGCCTGGCCCATCACGTCGACCCCTTCCAGCGCGCGAGGGATCAGTCCGGCTTGTATGGGAGTGGGAGAGAGATACCGCGCGCGCTCAAGCGCTTCGAGCGTGGTCTCGGAGAGCGGCAACTCGTTGAACGTTTGGGCCACCGCCGAATTCGTGTCGCCTGCCGGCGTTTTAGTCACGGAGCGGTCACTCGGTTTGGAAGGAGAGGGGCAGGCGGTTTGGCTTGCGCGGGATGGGTTCGCTCGCTGCCAGCGTCGGGCCCGGGGCAGGGCCCGTCAGGCAGGGCACTGCTACATCGGATTTGCGGTCATCCTGGCGAGATTGTCGCAAGTCTAGCATCGGCCAGTGTTTTGGTCAATTCATGCGCCCGCTGCGCCGCGCGAGTCGCGCGGAGAGTGGCCCTTCACAAGGGGAGCGAAAACGGCCTGCAGCGCACAGCGGGCGCCGCAGGCCGTTGTACGGTCGTCGACACGCACCGCCAGTGCGGTGCGCTGTGCCTACTTGCGCGCGGTCTTGCGAGCCGTGCGCTTGGCCGTCTTCTTCTTGGCGGCCTTCTTCTTGGGCGAACGCTTAGCGGCCTTCTTCTTGGTCGCGCGCTTGGCCGTCTTCTTCTTCGCGGTGCGCTTCTTGGGCGAGCGCTTGGCCGTCGCGCGTCCTTTCGCCTTCTTCTTGGGCGAGCGTTTAGCGGCCTTCTTCTTCGTACCTTTCTTCTGGATCGCCATATTTCCTTGGCTCCTGAAGTACGGGTACCGGCTAGTTCCGTGAGCTTCTCTCGCGGGTACCCATCGCGGGAAGCAAGATTCCGTTCAAACCTCGTGAGCAGCGGCACGCCGTGTCGCTGGTGCCTGCTCAGTTCTCGCTGCGAGGAACTCTCAGGTGCTCGGTCGGCAGTTCGAGAACGGCCGAACCGCATCGTGCGTTGCGATCGAATTGGTGGACAACTGCGAGCCTCAAGGTGCTCTGGCATTGCCAGCAAATCGATCATGTCGGCGCATTGAAGCAGTTTGCTGCAATGCGAGTCAATACGAGTTGCGGCTCTAGTCGATGCCCTGGCTGGACTTGAGGCTTGCCGCTCCCGTGGGCCGCGCGGATCGCATCGGCGTGCCATGCTCGGCCGCGCGAAGATCGAGGGTCGGCCGCGGTCGACGACCCTGCCCGACCGAAGCGGTATAACTGCCCCCATGGCTGAAAGCGTTCGCCAATTCGTCGCCGATCTCCAGATGTTCCGCGATTGGGAGAGCGCAGAGCAGCGGCAGGCCGCGCTGCAGCAAGCCGACGCGTGGCGGCACGCGTCGGACGCCGAGATCGCGGAATTGCTGATCGTCCTGGAGCGGCTGGCGGTGGAACCCGTCGCGACGCGGCAAATCGACTCACCCCTGTTGGATGCCGCACTGGGCGCCGTCGCGCAGCGGAGTGGCGCGACGGCTGGTGAGCGACGAGCGCCCCAACTAGACGCCGGCACCGTGCTGCGTATTGAGCGTCTCTACCGGCAACTGGGAACCGCTAGCAAGAGCCGGAAACACTTGCTGGCATGGTTGGCACGAGACGGTGGGCGGGTATCGTTGGCGGCACTGGCCGACTTGCTGGTGAGCGACCCACCGGGTGAGCCGGCGGAGATCGACCTGGCTTGCGCGCCACTCTTTCAACTGGGCCGGCTGGAGGCCAGCGCACTGTTTCCCAGACTGCTCGATGCGCTGGCCCATCCCGTGCTGGCCGCGATCGTGCTCGATTTGGCCAACTACCTCACGCGCCGCGGTGACCTTTCGCGGCATCCCACCAGCGACCGGGCCGACAAGCTCTGCGCACTGCTCGACGGTTTCTGCCAGCAACTCCAGCAGATCGAGCAGGGCGAGGTGGCGACGGAGACTTCATCGCGCGCTCCGCAGCGCGTCGTCGGCGAGGCGGTCGGTGTGTTGGTGTCATTGTGCGATGCCCTGGCGATGATCGGCGACCCGCGTGCCGTCGAGCCACTAGAGCGTGTGCTGGAATTGGGGCACCGCCGCTTGCGCGCCGAGGCGGCTGCGGCGCTCGCTCGGTTAGGGGGCGCGCGCGGAGTCGAGACATTGCGCGAACTGGCGGCCGACCCGGCCTCACGGTCGCGAGCACTCGCCTATTTGGAAGAGATCGGAGATATCGAGTCGGTTCCGGCAACGTTTCGCAACGAGCGCGCGAGGGCCGAAGCCGCCATGGCAGACTGGCTGGGCGAACCGCAGCACTTCGGCATGCCCCCGCATCGCCTCAGCGTTCTCGAACAGAGAAAACAGCACTGGCCGGGCTACGAGCGACCGGTCGACTGTTTCCTCGTGCAGTTCGAGTACAGCCTGGTCGAGGGCCCTTTCGTGGGCGTGGGGTTGGTCGGCCCGCTCACGCATTGCGTGTCGGCCGATGTGCTGGACCTGGGCCCCGACGACATCTTCGGCCTCTATGCGGGCTGGTCGACGGAACATCCTGAGCTTGCTCTGCGGGAAGGTGACGCGCTCAGCGTCGAAGACAGGGCGGCCGCAGCGCCACTTGCAGCGCGCTATCGTGAGCAGGGATTCGATGACGTCGCCTTGGCTTCGTGCGGCGATTTCTTCGACGAGGGGCGCGTGTTCGTCTTCGGCGCTCGTCGCGAGAGCCAGCAAGGGTCGCTGGTCGTGCATCATGGCGAGGCGCGCTGGATACCGGCCGGCAACGTGCAGCGGCCAATCGGTGCCCAAGAGGCCTGGTGGATCCACATCGGCCGCAGGCTGCTCGAGACGTTTAACTCCTGAAAAGCTAAGCGGAGTTTCATCCCGCGTAATCGTGGCCCTGCGGGCATCCGAGTCGCTTGGAAGCGAACCGGCAACCCCCTATGATTGTCCCCACCTGTCGGGCGAGGTTGGGCGATCCGCTGCGTGCGCCGTCGATTTGACGTGCCGGCGTAGCATTTTGCCTGAGCGATTGCGTCGCTGTTGGAAGCGTGAAGCGTGCGGAGTGATCTATGTCGATGACGATTTCGGATCGTGTCGGGTCGCTGGAGCCCTCGGCGACGATGGCCATGGCAGCCAAGGCGAAGGAACTCAAGGCGTCGGGCCGAGCCGTACACGACTTCTCGCTCGGTGAGCCTGACTTCACCACGCCGGATCACATCTGCGAGGCCGCCCATGCGGCCATGCGGGCGGGGCACACGCATTACACGGCTGCCGCCGGTATTCCCGAGCTCAAGAAAGCGGTCGCCCGACAGTACGCCGAGCGGCACGGGATCGAATACGCAGCCAACCAAGTCGTCATCTCAAACGGCGCCAAACACTCGCTGCACAACGTCTTCACCGCCACGTTAAATCCCGGCGACGAAGTGATCATTCCGGCGCCCTATTGGGTGAGTTATGCGGAGCTGGTTCGCCTGTGTGGTGCCAAGCCGGTCATCGTGTCGACCAGCGAGGCTGACACCTTCAAGCTCACGGCCGCGGCCCTCGAAGCGGCAATCACGCCGCGCAGCAAGATGCTGCTGTTGTGTTCTCCATCGAATCCGACGGGGAGCATGTACACGGGCGATGAGCTGGGCCAATTGGCCGATGTCGTGATTGAGCGCGATCTGATCGCAATCAGCGACGAAATCTACGAGCAGCTGGTCTACGAAGGCCACGCTTTCACGAGCTTCGCCACCGTGCGCCCCGCGCTCGCCGAGCGGACGGTATTGGTCAATGGCGTCAGCAAGACTTACGCCATGACCGGCTGGCGGATTGGGTGGACCTTGTCGCCGGCCCCGCTGGCCAAGGCGATGTCGGATTTGCAGAGCCAAGAGACCTCGAATCCCTCGAGTATCAGCCAGTACGCGGCCCTGGCTGCGCTGGAAGGGCCGCAGGATTGCGTGGTGCACATGCGCGGTGAGTTCGCGAAGCGGCGCGAATTCGTGCGCGGGCGGATCGCTGAACTACCAGGGCTTTCGTGTACCGAGATGGCGGGCGCCTTCTACGCGTTCATCAACGTGCAGGCCCAACTGGGGCGCACGTACAACGGAACCCAGGTCGACGATTCGGCAAGTTGGTGCCTGCAATTGCTCGACCAACAGGGCGTGGCCACCGTGATGGGTTCGGCCTTCGGCGCAGAAGGGTTCGCCCGGCTCTCGTTCGCCGCCTCGATGGAAACTTTGCAGGCCGGTTTCGATGCCATCGAAGCCTTCTTGAACAGTCCGAAGTAGCGGGACCGCTCGTCAGGTGGCGGGCTGCTGCTGCGTCACGCAGTGGAAGGCCCCCAGCCCCCAGACGAGATCGACGGCGGGCAACCCCACCGTGCGGCGGTCGGGAAACAGCTTGCCGATGGTTTCGATCGCAGCTTGGTCACTGGGCGCTGCGAACGTGGGGACGACGACGACTTCATTGGCAACGTAGAAGTTGGCGTAGCTGGCGGGCAGGCGGTGGTCGTCGAAATAGATGGGCGGCGGCATCTGGAGTGGAATGACCTCCAGTGGGCGTCCGTCCTGGTCGCACACAGTACGCAGGTGGGCCAGATTCTCCGCCAGGGGCTTATGATTCGGATCGCGGCGGTCTTCTTCGGCCAT
This sequence comes from uncultured Planctomycetales bacterium, assembly GCA_938003525.1. GTDB lineage: Bacteria > Planctomycetota > Planctomycetia > Pirellulales > JAEUIK01 > CALKYM01. The sequence goes on from CALKYM010000284.1 coordinate 15,890, forward strand.
CGTCAATACGCTGCGCGGACCGACGAAGCGGGTCATCTGATCGACGTGTCCATCGGTGTCGTCGCCGGCCAGTCCGCCGCTCAACCACACGACGTGCGGCGCGTTGAGGTGGGCAGCGAAGATGTGCTCGGCGTCCGATCGTGAGAGACCCGGATTGCGATTCGGATTGAGGATGCAATCTGGGGTGGTCAGCACCGTACCACGACCGTTGACGTCGACGGCCCCGCCTTCGCAGACGATTCCCGGGGAATACCTCTGGTAGCCGAGTCGCTCAGCAAGTTGCCGTCCAACGCGGTTGTCGTTGTCGAAGGGCGGATACTTTCCGCCCCAGGCGTTGTACTCCCAATTGACCAGCGCGGGTTGCTGCGCAGCGTTGCCCACGAGAAATGTCGGGCCGTGATCGCGCGTCCAGGCGTCGTCTGTGCGGATGTCGAAAAAGGTCACGCGTGGCACATCGCCCACGTGTTGCTGCGCGTCGGCCAGCACCTCGGCGCCGCCCGCAAGAATCATGACTGGTTCGGAAGTCGCCAGCGTCCGAACCAGCTCTGTCCAAACGCCCGGGATTGTGTCGAAAGCGCCAGGCCAGGTTTCGCGGTTGTGGGGCCAGGAGAGCCATGTCGCCGCGTGCGGCTCCCACTCGGCCGGCATTCGATAGCCCCGCTCAGCCGGCGTGGGATCGCTCACGCGTCGAGATACCTCTGCGTCAGATCGCCGTAAGCGTCGATCCGACGATCGCGGAGAAATGGCCAGTGCGTGCGCGCCGCGTCGATGCTGGCCAAGTCGCATTCGGCTTCGACGAGGGTTTCTTCATCGTGCGGCCCACGGGCCAGCACATTGCCATACGGATCGCAAATGAATGAAGCGCCCCAGAATTCGAGATCGCCTTCGATGCCGGTCCGATTGGTCGCAGCGACGTACACGCCGTTGGCAATCGCGTGGCTCCGCATCATGGTTTCCCAGGCAGAGTGTTGGCTCGCACCATATTCGTCTTTCTCGCCGGGGTGCCAGCCAATGGCAGTCGGGTAGAAGAGTATTTCGGAACCGCGCAGCGCGGTCAGCCGCGCAGCTTCCGGATACCACTGATCCCAGCAGACGCAGGTGCCGATATGGCCGTAGCGCGTGGCAAAGCTGGCGAAACCCAGATCGCCGGGCGTGAAATAGAACTTCTCGTAGTAGAGTGGATCGTCCGGGATGTGCATCTTGCGATAGCGGCCGACGATCGTCCCGTCGGCCTCGTAAACGACGGCCGTATTGTGATAGAGGCCCGCCGCGCGCTGCTCGAAGAGTGAGCCGACAATCACAACGGCATGCCGCCGGGCCGCCGCGGAGAGGGCATCGCTGGTCGGGCCCGGGATTGTATCGGCGTCCGCGAAGCGGTCGTGATCTTCAGACTGGCAGGGGTATTGCGTCGCGAACAGCTCCGGCAGGCAAACCACATTGGCGCCCTGCTGGGCTGCCTCGCCGACGCGGCTGATGGCCGTCGCGATATTCTCCTGCCTGTCGGGCGTGCATCGCATTTGCACGAGCGCCACCCTGGTAATCCGCCGCCCGCGATGGCCATCATGCTCAGGCATCGTTGCGTGGGCGGGTGGTTCGCTCATGCCGAGATAGTAACCTAGTGCTCCGCCAACACGTAATTTTCGGGTGAGAGTTGTCCGGCGGAGCACTACGATGTTGTCTGCGCCAAAGCACTTGCGTCTTTGGCGAGCGTTTCGCGTCGCCCGAATGAATCGGGCTGACGCTCCACTAGGGGATGTCATGGC
>CALKYM010000285.1 GCA_938003525.1 uncultured Planctomycetales bacterium
CCGATGGAGATGCTGATTATCGGCATCGTGGCCGTGCTGCTATTCGGCAAGCGGTTGCCCGAGGTGGGCCGCTCGCTGGGCAAAGGTCTGGTGGAATTCAAGCGCGGCATGAACGGCGTGCAGGATGAGTTCAACTCGGTGACCCGCTCGGTCGACGACGCGGCGCGGAAAGCCACGCAGTTCGATCCGGTCGACGACGGCGATGAGCCGACGGCGCCGAAGTTCGAGCCGCCCACCAGCGAACCCAAGGACGAATCGGTCACCGCATAGAGCGCGCTACGGAGCCGGGTCGGCCCTTGGCGGCTTTTCAGCGCCGCCAGAATCGTTATTCTGTGAGGCGTCGATCGAGCGTCTCGCGAAAGCTCGTCGCGGACCACGATCGCTGACAAATACCGGGCGGCTAGCTCAGTTGGTTAGAGCGCCATCCTCACACGGTGGAAGTCACTGGTTCGAGTCCAGTGCCGCCCATTCTTCTTGACGCGCCGTGTTCCCCGCGCGCTATCCACTCGGCACGATGCGGATCACACGCTTACCGCGATAGACGTGGCGGTGGTCGTGATCGGCGTTGTCGCCGCCAGCCGCGTGGTGGGCATGGGTGTCGGTGGCGCGGACGTGTATCAAGTGTAGGCCCGATGCCAGGTCGTCGGGCAAATTGCCGCGCCACAGGTGCAAGGTCTTGTGGGGCGAGGGCAGGGGATGCCAATCGCGTTTGGGCCTGCTGGCTTCTTCGGCGATCAGCGCCACGAAGGCCGGATCCGCGTCGACGTGGTGTTCCATCTCGATCCAAGGCCCTTCGTCGCCGACGCGAAGTTCGACGCGGGCGGTGGGGGTGGCATTGAAGACGTTGGCGTAGATGAACGTGCCGCCGGTTTGGTCGGCCGCCAATTCTTCGGGCGCCACGATGTTCATCTGGTAGCTGGCCGGACGCCTGGCGGCCTTGAACTGCAAGTCGTAGTGCTGCCCATCGAAGGAGAGAATCGCATACCCGTTGGGTGCGCCGTCGGACATGGTGGCATGGGGGATGCCGTTTTCATCGCGGCGGCCGCGGAACCAACTGCCGCAGACGGTCACCGTGATCACGTGATGATGTGGTTCGGCGCCTCGCCAGCCGTCTTCAGACGTGATCAGCCGATGCTCGTGGAAGTGTCGATGCGCCGAGAGCGAAAGGCAGAACGGCCGCTTTTCGATCAGACGATACAGATCGTGCCGGTCTTCGACGTCGACCAGCGGGATGTGCATGCAGAGCACGACGAGTTGGTCTTCGGGAATCAGGGCCAGATCGTTGCGAATGAACTCCATCTGCTCTTCGCCCAGCCCGCCCGTGTAGCCCCGATCGTTGCCGTCGTTGAACCACCGCACGTCATCCAGCGCAAGAAAGTGAACCGGGCCCCAATCGAAGCTGTAATAGGCGGGGCCGTAGACGCTTTCGAACGTCTCGTCTGAATGCTCGTCGTCGGGCGAATCCATGTTGAGATCGTGATTGCCAATCACGTAGTACCACGGAATGCCAACCAGCGCGATCGTGCGGTTGAGCGAACCGAAGAGCGACAGGTCGTCGTACATGATGTCGCCCAGCGTGATGCCCAGCTTGGCATCGGTCGTGCCGATTAGCTCCTCGATCACGTCGTGCGCGATGTAGTCGATCTCTTTTTGATCGCGCGGTTGCGTATCGCCGAAGATGATCGCCTGGAACTGCCGGGGTTCTTCCTGCTTGTAGAGCGGAAAGTCGATCGACTCGGGCAGCGGGCCGGTGGGGGCGACTCCTGGAAACTTCGACTCGGGCGAGCCCGCCGGCTTGTGGATGTAATAGAACTGCGGCAGTTGGTCGTCGCTAAGTGGGGTCATCCATCCGCTGGGTTTGATGACGAACACGATCGTGTCCTCATCGACCGGCAACGTGTAACGACCTTCGGCATTGGTCTTCACGATCTCCCGCCCATTGGAAACGCGGACGCCTTCCAGAAGTGGCTCGCCCTTGTCGTAACGGCCGTTCGTGTTTTCGTCGTGAAACACAACCCCGGTCGCGTCTTCGCCCGTCGCCGGTGAGGCAACGCCGACGGTGATGGCTAAAGCGAGCAGAGTGGCAAACCAGTTTCGAGTGGGTGAAGGCATGATGATCATTTCGGGAAGGCTCTGAGGTATGGCGGGTGCGCGCGGGGCGGGAAGGTTTGGCACAAGGCTAAGCACACCAGCGAGCAACTGCAAGTCGGGAGTGAAATGACGATCGTCGCACCTTTGGCGGCCACGGTGCGGTGCTCAACCGACTACCCCTACAACCATCACAGGCCGAATGGGCGGGCACCCGCCATCTGCGATCGTGCGCGCCCCCGGGCATCAGGTCGAGCTACGTTTGTGGTGGAAAACTCGCCGCCAGGGTAGGCCCTAGAAGCACAGTGCCTGGAGACGACGCGATGGTGGATTCAATCTTTGTACTGGTCATGCTGGTCTGGAAACCCGTCGTCATCACACTGTTGAGCTTCACGGCCATCGTGGGAGTGGTGGCGCTTGCTCTGCCGGAGCAGTTCCGCAAGTTCGAAGGTTGGTTTAACAAGACGATCGACACGTCGAAGCTGCAAACGCTGCTGGACTATCAACTCAACTTCGACCGCGTGGTGCAGAGCTACACCCGCATTCTCGGCGCCGCAGCCTGCCTGGTGAGCATCGCCTGGCTGATCGTGCTCGCCACCTATTGAATGACGGCCGCAGCGCAGCGTTCCATCGGCCGCATCGATCGCCAGGCCTTCAAGCGGCACCAGGCGCCTTAAATACCTGGTGCCACTGCCAGTTCGTCTAGCAGTGCACTCTCCGAGACTCGCACCGCTGGGCAAGCCAGCAGTGGCACCCGATTTCTCTTCGGCAAGGCGCGATAGTCGTTTGCGCGATTGCCGGCAAACTCAAACGCCGGCCGCTTCTTCGACGTCGACTTCTGATAGTCGGCACCACTCGACGTCCACGCGGGTATGCAACCGCGCTGCGAGCTCGATCAGGTCGGGCCGATCGTCGACCAGCGAATTGGCGATGTCGATCACGCTCAGCGACCCGAGCTCGCAGCAGCTCACGATCTCGTGTGCGCGGCTCGTGACCACCGTGGGCGATGGTTCGACGACGCCCCGAGCCAGCTCGACAAGTTTCTCGTCGCCGTCGCTTTTGGGAACCGACACAAAACGGCGGCGGGTCCCGCCACATGCCATTAACAACGGTCGAGCGGCCGACAGGCTGGCGCGAAGCTGGTCGGCGGCCGCGTGAGAGTCTCCGAACGACTCGACGAACAGCCGCGCGACGTCGAGCCCGGCCAGCGCACGCTGCACGGCCGCCGTCGCCGCGGAGAGGAGATCGGCGCCGGCAACCTCGGAGATGTCGTTGGCGCGCGACGCCAGATGAAACAGCCCGCCTCGAGGACTTAAGTGGTCGGCGTCGAAGCTGGCGTCAAACTCGGCCGTCATTGCGCTGAGGGCATCATGGAATTGTTTCTCGACGAGAGCTGCTAGCCGCCCGGAACGATCGTCGGCCGCTGCGAGCGATGGTGCGCGACTGGGCGCTTTGAATCGTTTCAAGAGTGGTTTCAGGTTGTGTCCGGCGTGCAGCAGTTCTTCGTTGAGCGACCCGAGTCGTTGCGCAAGGCCGCGGCCCATCGCCACGACGGCGGTAACGCACAATGCCTGGATACGCAGGCGCCAGACAGCGATGGCGACATCCATCGATACGTCGCCGCCCTTTTTGACGCCGCGCCGCCACCAGCCGGACGACTTCTTGGTAGTCGCATCGGAAGTGAGTGCGGCGCGCGTTGCTGTTAGCTCTTGTTCCAACTGGGCGAGCTTCTCCTGCGCCGACTCTTCCAGCTCCTTCAAGTGTGTACGGAACCATGCCGTGGCAACAGTCCCCGCGTGCAGTCGCCCGGTCGTCGAATCGACGAGCGCGACAATCCAATCTCGGATGGCCGTGAGTCGTTCTTCGGCCAGATGGCGGGCCCGCTCTTCAACGGCCGTGCGCACCACGCCGGCCGCCTTGGATGATTCGGCAGGCGGCCCGAGCAATACCTCGGCGTGCTTGAGATAAGATTGCCAATCTCCCGCGCTCGAATCGCCCTTGCCGTCGGACTCGGCGAGTCGGTTCGGTAGGCCGTCGAACTGCTCGTCGGTGAGTAGCTGGAGCTGCACGCGGAGGCCCTCATCGACGGCCGCCACCAGCGACTCGACATCAAGCCCCAACACCTCGGCCTGTTCGGACGCACGTTTTGTGACCTCGTCGTCTGTGAGTAACTGCCCGTCGCTGCGCGCGGACTCCGCTGCGCCGCTCACGGGACTACGGTCACTCTCCGGCGTGCTCTCACCGGCCCAACGACGAATCAATCGGCGGCACAAGGCCTGGGCTTCCTGTTGCGCGCTGCCGGCCAAATCGCATCCCAGGCGCGACAGGGCGACTGTGCGGAGCTGCGGTTCGGCGAACACGGCGTCGCCGATGCGATCCGTATCGCGGCAACGGTCGAGCGCGCCGCCCAGCGGGCTGGCAGCGTCGAGCTCGAGGTAGCCGGCGAGCGTATCGGTGGCCGCGTCGTACTCATCTTCGTGCAGCTCATCGCCGAGATGCACGAGGTACACATCGCGAAACGTCCCCTGCTCGCCGTCGACCGACTCCAGCCCGGCCGCCGGATCGCCGGGAAATCCGCCATCCGGGACGTTGTATTCGAAGAGCTCTTCTAGAGTCGCATACGCGTTGGCGATGGCGTGGTCGTGCTGGCTTGGCTTGGCGGTGGTCGAGTGCGCCAAGAGAGCGCAGAGCCCATCATCGGAAAGGCCGAGCTCGCTCAAGATCCCACGCAGCATATAGCCCAGATCGAGCACGGCACCGCCGCCGGTGCCACCGGAAACTGACGCGACGACGAACACTCGGGGCGCCGAGCTGCGCAGGTTCCACCCCGTTGTCTCCAACGACGCAGCGATGGATTGCTCGCTGGTGCCGGCCGCCAGCGCGCGCGACAGCGCCGCGCGGACGGTATCGGCATGATCGACCAGCGCCAATCGTCCCAGAGGTCGCAGGGCTTCGGTGGCCAACGAGCGGGGAATGTTGTACAGCCAGCGGCGGCTGAGCCAGCGCAGCAGATCGCGCGAGCTCTCGCGGTAGTCCTGCGGACGGCGAATCGGGATGGGCACGATCGTGTCGGTCGCCAGCCGCGGCGCGTCGGGCGATTGCGACAGACGATCGAGTTCTTTGAGATCGGTGTCGAGCAGGACGGTTTGCCAAGCGGGAACGCCGGCCAGTTCGAAAGGACAAGAGACCAGCCGACGCCGCAAACGGCGCAACGTGCGCGCCGCAGTGCCCCCGATGCCGACCCACACCGTCGGCCGCAAGCCAACGTCGTCGGCCGTGAATTCGATCGGGCCCAGGTCTTCGACGTTCTGATGTGTCGTCGAGCGGCGCACGCGTCGCCGACAGGCGCTGGACGACCGCTTGGCCTCTTCGAACTGCGGTGAGCCGATCGCTTCGGTTCGCAGCAAGCTCGGCGCGGATCCACCTGTGGAGTCTTCGCCGGCGTCGCCATCACGCCTCTTCACGGACGCTCTTTGCTGTGTCGAATCATCAGCATCGTTGCTCGTCGCTTCGGCGCCCGACGTTGTCTTTGAGCTGGGTGCGGTACTTGTCGCCTGTGGTGCAGACGCAGCTTCGAGCGCCGCCATTAACTCGCGGCTGCCTGCGAAGCGCGCGGAGGGTTCTTTGGCCAGGGCACGGGCCACGGCCGGCTGATCGGGTGCCGGCAGTGAGGAAAGACGCGGGCGGCTGGAGATGTGCTGTGCGGCGAGTTGCGCGGGCGTGCGGCCCGGAAACGCCATCGTGCCCGTCAGCATCTCCTGATAGACGATGGCCAGGCTGTACTGGTCGCTGTGTTCGCTGGGGCGGTCGTCGAAGACTTCTGGAGCGGCGTACATCGGCGTCAGCCCGCCGACCAGCGACATCGTGACGTCGTTTTGCAGCCCCTTGACCAGTCCAAAATCAGCCACCTTGCAGTGATCGCCGACGAGCACCAGGTTCTCGGGCTTAATGTCCAGGTGCTGGAGCTGATGGCGCTGGCTCATGTAGTCCAGCGCATCGGCGGCGTCGCGTAAGTAACGGATCAACTCCTCGCGCGGAATGCCCGGCAGACCTTGTGCGATGCACTCGTCGTAGCGATCTTTGAGACTACAGTCGGCCAACTCGTTGACGATGATCAGTTGACCGTCGACAACTTCGATCCGCTCGATCGAGACGAGAAACGGGTGCCTCACCTCTTTGATCAGATTCAGCGCCTTGAGCTCGCGGCTGGCACGGGCTTCGTCGAAGCGGCCATAGACGAGTTTCATCGCCTTGAGCAGGCCGCCGGGGGCTTCAGCCTTCCAGACCTCGCCATAGCCACCTGCCCCCAGCCGTTCGCGGAGGCGGTAGCCCGCCAGCAGATCGGTCTTGTGCAGGATGGGTGAAGTCACTGTGTTCTTGGATGGGACCCTGATTTGGACGCGGGCGGCGGCGAGATCTCAGGATTGATCTGCGTTACCCCTTAAGGGTGCTGGTGGTTGGGCGACGCATCGTCGTCAGCGGGTGTCCGTCAGGCGTCCCTCGTCGTGCGAATACAAAGATCCTTGCCCGTAGCGGCAGCCGAGATCGCGGCACCGCTGTGCGTCTTCTGGTCGGCGCAGTCCTTCGGCAATGACGGGCACGCCACGATGTCGGGCCGTGCGCATGAAGTCTTCGGCAAACTCGTGCCGCTTCGGATTGCGGTGTTCACCCAGCAGCAACGACGCGTCGAGCTTGACGAACGCCGGTGCGGGATCGCAGCGATCGAGAAGCTGTTCGAGGTGGCTGCCGGTGGTGCGGCACGCCAGTCGAACTCCCAACTCGGCGAATCCGGAGGCCAGTTCGCTCAGGTAACTGCCGCTGTGGGTCGCGCTTTCGGGAACGGCGGCCACGAGTGTGGTCGCACTGCAGATCGCACCGGCCAGACGGGCAAAAGAATCGGCAATCGCCTGGCCACCGAACTCGCTGGCGTGAATCTCCAGCATTAGCTGCTTCGGGCCATCTTGCGGGGGCAGGTCTTCGCATGCCGCTTGCCGGCACAAGTGGTGCCAACGATCGGCCAACGGTCCTTCCAATGCTGCCAACAAACCGAGGTCCAGCGCACTGCTCAACAGCGACGTATCGGTGTGCGCTTCGAATCCGAGCAACTCGCTCGATGCCAAATCGACGACGCGGTCGAAGCGGGTTTGCACCGCCTTGCGCGAGAGGATTTCCTGCAGGCAGCGAATCTGCCGAACAACTTCGCCCGGTTCGAGCGGCAGCGCTCCGATCGTTTCGCTGCCGTCGATGACCTGCGTGGCCGTCGATCGATCGACATCCACGCCGGGACAGCAGAACGTGAATTCTTCGTCGGCGATCAGAATGATGTCGCCGCTGGCAAGCCGCGTATCTTCGATGCGCGCTCCGTTGACGAACGTGCCGTTGGTGCTGCCCAGATCGCGGATGCGGAAACCGTCGGCGTCGACGGTTATGACCGCGTGCTCGCGCGAGATGCGCGTCGATTCGATGCGGAGATCGGCGCTGGGATCGCGTCCGATCACCAGCGGCAGGGCGTCTAACGTGACGTGACTATCTTCGCCGCCGCCACTGCCGCTCTCCAAGAAGGCCACACCGCGGTGGGCCTGACTGATGACTTGCGTTCGCATTGGATGGTGTTCCGCCAGAGTAGCAATTGGACATTTTCTCACTGCTATTGCTGCCACGGCTGCGCGGTTGATGGCCCGCGCGGATAACGTGTGCCGCGGTGGAACATTCTGTTCACGCAATTCCGCCGCGACGCGCAGGGCGCGATACAGAGGGATTGCTGCATCACAACCATAGCATTGAGCTTGCGTCGCCCGACGATCTCCGACCCATTCGGTACACAATGATTGCGGCGTCTCCGCAGGACGGGTGGAGCCAGGCCGCACGATCGGATCAAGCGGCATCATCGCTGCGACAGAAGACGGAATCGGTTTCGGCGGCCGACATCCGGACGCCGCATGAACTATGTTTGACTCGACACATCATCGTCGCGCCGCGCACCCTGACCGTCGCCGCCTCATCTAGGGTTCCCCCCTCTTTCCCGTCACGGCGACTCCATGACCGTGCGGCCTTGGCCGCGCCGTGGTTAGCGCGCTCGAACAGCCGCACATCAACTCGTCACGTCGCACATTGCGGAGGCTCTATGACCGCTCGGAATCCGCGCGTTTTGATCGTTTCACGCGATCGCGGACTACTACGGCAGTTGTCGCAGTTCCTCGAGTTGTTCGGGTATCCCTCGGTGCAAGCGGCTGCCACCGAGGAAGCCATGCGCGCCTGGCAAGCCCACGAACCGGACACGGTCATCATCGACGGGGAGTTGCCAACGCGGGCCATGCTCGAGCTGTGCCAGCGCTTGCGGGGCGAACGCCCCGACGGCGACCTGTACCTCATGTGCTGCATTGGCGAAGACGATGCCGACAACCTCGTACAAGTGGCCGAAGCCGGTGTGGATGACTTTCTGGCCAAACCCGTCGTCCATGGCGAGTTGCTATCGAGACTGCGAGCCGCATCGCGTTACACGGCCGCCCGACACCATCAGACTGCACCGCGCGATCGGCTGACCGGACTGCTGACGACCGACGCGCTACTGCGGCAATGGAGAAATCGAAAGGCCCTACATCAGTCCGCGGCAACGCCGTCTAGCTGTGTTGTGGCTGGCGTGGACTCGCTGGAGCGCATCAACCGGCTGTGGGGCTATGCGGCCGGCGACGCGGTACTCGTTTGGCTGGCTGAGCTCTGCGTCCGCCATGCGGGACCGGATGCGCTCGTCGGGCGGCTGGACGGCGATCAACTGGCGATCGTGTTACCGACTTCCGCGCCCGACGACGCGCGGCACCGGGCCGAAAGCATGCGGGAAGAGATTGCCCGGCACAGTGTCGACTGGGCCGATCAAGCGCTCGACGTGACGGCCAGCTTCGGAATCGCCGCTCACCACGCAGAAGACGAAGCCGCGCGAACGCTCGCGGCCGCCCGACGGGCACTAGTGGCCGCTAAACAGTCGGGCAGAAACCTTACCTTGATCGACGGCGAGACAGAGGATTCGGACAGTTCGCTGCGTGAGCTGGCGGGTCCCGGCAGCCTTTTCGCGGGCACACGGGCCCGCGACGTAATGCTGCCTTGTTCGCTGCTCTTGCGGCCAAACGACTCCACGCATCACGCAGCCGCGTTGTTGCGGCGTTGTGGCCTGTCGGCGGCGCCGGTCGTCGATCGCAGTGGACAACTGTTGGGGCTGGCCGACGCCGCGAAGCTGACCAGCGAGAGGCCGAGTGCGCACGCCGCCGACAACGGCAAGACCACGGAAGTTGCGGACGTCCTGCAGCGCGAGGTTACCTGCTTCGAACTCGACACGCCGTTTGCGAAGCTGTTCGACTTCTTTGTTGCCGACACCGCGGCAGATGCCGTCGTCGTCGACGGACGCCGGCCGCTGGGCCTCTTGAGCCGCGAAGGTCTTACCGCGCTGATCGAACCAGCCACCGACCACGCCGAATCGGCGCGGGGCACGGCGGCCACCGGTGCCTGAAATCGACTGAGTCTTTGACCCTATCGCCCGCGACTACCGTTTGCGCCGGCGGCGGGCCAGCGCCGCAATGAATGGCAGCGCGAACGCCGCCAGCACCAGCGTCGAGGGTTCGGGAATCGCGTGAAAGCGGTAAACGAGCATCTCGTAATCGCCAAACATGTCGGGGCCCGCAGACGAGAAGACCTCGATCACGTAAGAGCCATCCGCAGGAATCGTCACGTCCAACAGCAACGAGTCGGTCGACTCGCGCTCATCGTTGTTGAGCGCCCCGTCCGTGTACCAAGGGACCGGCGAGAACCCGGTTGTGGGATCGAGCAGCGCAACGACCGTGTCGAAGGGGTCGCCATCGCCCAGTTCCGAAATGACTTCGATGGTGATCACGTCGCCTGCGGCCGCGTCGATCCCGTAGTAGTCCGACTCAGGCCCCAACGGCGTGCCTCCCGTATCGAATAACATCTCGATGCTCGCCTCTTCGACGATCACCACGTCGGCGAAAATCTCCAAGCCGGAGAAGGGGTCGCTCGGCGGCAACGGATTCGGAATCGGGATCGTCTCGAACGACAGGGGCTGGGGTGCAAAGATGACGTTCGCATCGGTCGAGTCGACGTCGAGATCCACGAATGTATCGTGCAATAGCTTCACAGCCGAACGCGGTCCAATAAACATGTCGGGGTCGGTCAGCGAAGAATAACTGAACAGCCCCAATGAGGCCGTCAGCGAGTTGAACTCCTTGCCGGTCAAAAAAGCGCCCTCGGGCCCGGGGAAGTCCGGCACCCAATCGCTGCCGCCGGTGCCGGGGCTCACGCCGGTGCCAATTGGCAGAAAGGCGTCGTGGTGCCGCGTGCCAAGAATGTGCAGAGACTCGTGCGCGCCAATGTTGATACTGGCAGCGACCACTTCGGTTGACGTGGCCGTGCCGATAGGGACCCCGGCGATCTCGAGTAACTTCGGCGCGTGCAAGGTCGCCGTGTCGCTCATCTTCTTGTTTTGAAAGTCGATATCGCCTGAGCCGAGGCCGGCGTTGAAGAACACCGTGGAGAACAGCCCCGAAGTCGGCGCGGTATTCGTGAACGTGACCGGATATTCCGCGAACTTGTCGTTCAACGTATCCGCAATGATGGTTCGTTCACCCGCGGAGTAGACGTGGTCGTCGGGATCAGCGCCCGTGTCGGTGAACGTGTCGTAGTCGAGAAAGATCGTCTGCGGGAAGCCGGCTTGCACCGTCGGAACATGGATGCCGAACAGGAACGTCATCGCCAGCGAGAGCGCAGCTAGCTTGGTGGTCCGGCCTGGCGCGATGCATAGTGCGGATGCCCGTCTCATGCTGGCTTCCCCTTGATGTCGTGTGCAGTGGCGATACCTTCCCGCTCGCAAAAAAGACCGTGCCCCTGGCCAGGTCCGTTTCCGCCACGCGAACGTAAATCGCCGCGCAGCGCCCGCATTGAACCCAGCGGGCGGGGGAAATGCAAGAGAAATCGTGATCGTGGCGCCGGTCGAATTGTCGACCGTCACGGCCCGGCGGTGAGCGTTGCGTCGAGCCCGCTGGGCAATTCGCATTCGCTGCGCCGCGCGGACAGGGACAACAGACCGAGCACGCCGCCTGTCACGAGGCCCTTTCGGCCCGATGCTGCGGTCACGTGGCCCACCGGGTAGCAGCCGGTAGCGAGGTGCTGTGTCGATTCGGTCAACGGCCCGACCAGATCGATGCGGTCTACTTGCGCGACGCCGTGAAAGTATTCGAGCAGTCGCCACAGCAACACATTGCCCGGCGAGTAGCGGGCAAATCGATCGTCATAGCCGACCTTGCAACTGAAGTAAGTGTTCTTCGCGAGCCAGCCGTATTCAAACGCGATCGGCTCTCCGCCGCAAGAGAGAAACGACAGACACAGATGCCCTTGTGCGGCCAGCGCCTCGGCCTGGAGGCAGAAGAAATCGAACAATCCCTCAGCGGCCAGCACCGATGAGCGCGCGGCGCCTTTCCAACTTCGGTGTTCGACCTTGAAGCCGCGATGCAAGAGCGGCGCGACCTCTTCGACGGCAAGTCGGTCGTAGACATTGAATTCAACATCACCAATCCGCTGGAGGCGTCGGCCGCGGCGCTTCATTTTTTTGCGATGGTTGCGTGAGCAGCGATTCTGAAAGGCCTCCCAATCGCCTCCCACCTCAATCGTGCCCACGGTGAACGTGTGCTTGCGCGTGAGTCGCGTCTGCTGCTTGTCGAGGACCGCCAGGAACGTTCGCCAATGGGGTGCGCTGAGCGGAATATTCTCCAGCCGCAACAACGGCATCCGAGTCGCACGGCAAGCATCGAGGATCAACTCGCAGGCTGCCGTATTCTCGTCATGCGGTTCGAGCAACAGCTCGCCCGCATAACACCAGCTATTGCGCGGCAAACCAGCCACCGGCAGAACGCCGCGGTAGCGGCTCGACACCAGTGGCAGTGCGCCGACGAGATCTTGCCCTCGGCGGACAGCGAAAACCTGAATCCAACCGCTCGCCGCGAAGTGCTCCAGCCAGGCCATCAATGGCCCGCTGCGCGCCGCCGGAGATACGACGGTACTTCGCAGCCATAAGTCATCCCAGGCCGCACGATGTTCCCGAAACTGTTCGATCGACCGCCAGATATCGAGTTGCCGGTTGCTCATGGCGACGTCGACAGCCTGCACAGCGGCCTTCTTTCGAGGATTTCATTTCCGGGTCCGCGGCGACACTTTTTCAGAAACGCTTGGTGCCCGTGACGACGGTGAAATACGAGCCGACGACGCGATCGAAGTACTCGGGTCGCATCTCCATCGGCAGACCGTTGTAGGCGCAGTAGTTGCGAACCTGCTGCAGGAGATCGCGGGGATGGCAGCGACGCATGTTGCGACCCTGCGGACGGTAGTGACGTTCGAGCAACGTCTCGAGCACGTCCGGGCGATACTCGCAATCGAAGCGCTCGGCATACAAGGCGAAGAGCTTGTCGAACTCCTGCGGATCGGGATCGCCGATGTTGATCTTGTAGGGAATCCGCCGCAGGAACGCTTCGTCGACCAGATCGTCCGGGTTCAGATTGGTCGAGAAGATAATCAACTGATCGAAGGGCACTTGAATCTTCTTGCCGGTGGCCAGCGTCAGGTAGTCGACGTGGTTTTCCAGAGGCACGATCCAGCGATTCAACAATTCGGCCGGTTCGATGCGCTGACGGCCGAAGTCGTCGATCAGCAGCAACCCGCAGTTGCTTTTCATTTGCAGTGGAGCTTCGCTGACGTTGGCCCGCGGGTCGTGGCGAATCTCCAGACTGTCGAGCGTCAACTCTCCACCCACAATGACCGTCGGCCGGCTGACTTTGAGCCAGCGGCCGTCGTGAGCCTGCGACTTGAGAATGCCCGAGCTGGTGGTGCGGGCGGCTTCGTGATAGACGGCGTCGTAGAACTTGATGATCTGGTTGTCTTCGATCAGCGCATGGGGAATCCAGACGTGCTGACCGAAGCACATCGTGATGCACTTGGCGAGCGTGCTCTTGCCGTTGCCCGGTTCGCCGTAAAGAAATAGTCCGGCGCCGGAGTTGACAGCCGGCCCTAGCGTATCGAAGAGAGTGGCATCGACGCTGATGTCGGCGAACGCCTTTTCGAGCTCTTCGCGGCGCGGCGCTTCGGCGCGAATCGTCTGCGCCTCGACCGACATGATGTAGTCGTCCAGCGGCACCGGCGCGGGGCCGACATAGGCGCAGGCGGCCAAGTAACTCTGTGCACGCTCTCGTCCCTGCTCGGTCAACGAGTAGTTGTAGTCGTTGAGTGCTGCAGACCCGACGTGGCAGATGACCTGCCGCACGCGCAACGATTGAAAGAAGTCTTCCAAGATGCCGAACGGCAAACAGATGCGGCTGGCGATCTCCCGGCCGCTGGTGGTGCCGACCGATAGCAGCACCTTGCAGATGAGCGACTCGATCAAAGTATCGCCCAAGCCCGTTTGCTCGAGGGTCTCAGGGGCGGCCGGCAAAAAGCTTTGCTCGGCGAGCAGCGACGCCAGCAGGTCGCCCTGGGCCGGCGGTTTGACGTCTTCGGTGAGCATGGCAAGCACTACATCCAAGCTGAGAGGGTTACGCTGGGCGACATACTGCAAGGCGGTGCTGCCCGGCTGGCGGGCTCATCCAGCAGGCCGCTGCCAACGCTTTGGCACCAGTAGAAATGTAGGTCGTGGTGGGCGTGATGGGCGACGCAGACCCCCGTTCAACGCGATCGCGATTATCATCGCAAACGATATCTAATAAAGCACTTACGAAACATAAACTGCGATGCCGGACCGCCTTCTTCGCGTCGCTCGTCGAGGGCGAGGAGCCGAAGACCCCTCGCCCGGCGGCTTGAGTGACCGGCGGCAGCCAGCGTGGCGTGGCGCTTTGTGGGGCATCTTGGAGTGCACGTGAGGAGGTCCGACCGTTAAATCTCCAAAATCCATCGGAATTTGCTTGACGCCGTATGCTTGCACCGGTAATCTCTGCCCCATATCTGGCTGATTCTCGCTCACCGGAATGACGCGCGAGACTGCCAGGCGGGGGGCGTCTGTCACTCGCGCGAGGAAGATTGCAATCGTCAACAAGTCTCGTAGCGTCAAGGAGCACGCTCGTGAGACTGACTAGAAACTCGCAACTACGCCGAGGCGCGGGCCAGCGCCTCGCGAGCACCGCGCTGCTAACACTCGCAGCCATCTTCTTCACGTGCGCGCCACTTTCTGCGGCACCGATCGCCAGCGTCACGATAGACGTGGACGGTGGTCTCCACTCGGAAGTCATTCCGGTCATTCTGAATCAGGACCCTCAGAATCCTGAAAACTACTTCGGTCTCGGCTTCTCGACCAATAACGGCGGGTTCTACGGAGTGGGCGCCGAAGTCTTCCCCGGCGTGTTCACCAATCAGGTCATCACGGCAGCCGTCAGTGGTGTCAGTGCGCTGACCGGCGGTCGCGACACGCGGGCCATCATTCCCGCCATGGGCATCACGAACACGTCGCTAGTGCAGCGTGAATTCCGCATCACGTTCACATTGACGGACACGACCAATTTCGCCGCAGCGCTAACTCGGGGAGTGACCGAGGAGACCGCGAGTGGGCCCACAGGTACTGAATACGCATCAGTACCGGGAAGCGCGTTGTATACCGCCCTCATAGACGGTGCGGATCACAAAGAACTGTTACCGCACGCGCAGTCGTTTGCTCTGCAGCCGACCGTCAGCATCAATGCGAACGATTCGTTCGGCGGACCGGTGGCGGCGCCCACCGAGCCAAGCGGTCCCATCAACAACAGCATCGGCATCGAGTGGCATTTCACGCTCGATCCTGAAGCCACGGCTTCCTTCAATTCCAACTTCTACGCAGTCGTGCCGGAGCCCTCTGCTTTGGCGCTCGCGATTTTGGGTGGCGGTGCGCTCGGTTTGGTGGGCTGGCGTCGCCGTCGAAGTTGAACTAACGGTGGGGGAACTGTTGTCGCACTGCCGATAACTGACTTGAAAATCGAAATCTGGCCGGCCGCGCCGGATTCAAAGGAAACGCTCGTGAAGATCAGCAGCCTGGGGGGCTTGTTCATGTCGAAATCAAGAAGGCGCGTAGGATCGCTTCTGTTTTGTGCGGTGGGGTGCGCTGCCATCGTCCTGCTGTCATCAAGCACCACTCTGGCCGGTCCGCTACCCACAGTCACGATCAGCAGCAGCATGGGCGGCGTGACGCTCGAAGAAAACGGCTCGCCAACCTCGTTCGTCGGCTACGCCGAAACGGGTAGCGCCCTGACGCAGCAGCAATTGGACGACATCGCCGCGGCGATCGCCGTCATTGAAGCTATTCAAAACCCCACGGCCGAAGACATTGTAGCGCTGCACGCTTTGCAACAGGCGCAAGCTGCCGGGATGCAGGGCATCGGGGCCGCCGTGGACCTGGCAGGCAATCCCGACCCCTTCGTCACGGGCGTGATTTCGGTGTTGAACTTCACGGGCAGCACGCAGACGTTCACGCTCAACTACCTGCAGCCGGTCGCGCCGGTAGTCGTCAACGGTGTCGGCACTGGTTCGGTTGCCATCGCGATCCAAGACGTATTCAACTCGGGAACCGGTACGCTGGCCTCGGCCGGAGGTGCCCCCATCTACAATCCAGAGGTCGACGGCGGCGTCTTCGGTGCAGGTCAATTGCTCGCTGGAACCACGTTGAACGTGACCACTGCAGGTGAGACTGTCTCGACCAATGCCAGCTTCGGTCCGACGGCGGTGGGTGCAGTCAATACCAGCCTCGGCATCGAAATCGAGTTCAGCCTGACCAATCTCGACTTGGCGACCGGCACCTCGATCTTCGAGGTCGTCGAAATCCCCGAGCCGTCGACCATCGTGCTGCTCGGCCTGGGAGCGCTCGTCATGGCAATTCCGCGTTGCGTGCGCCGCCGCAAGTAGGCCTTGGATCGCGATGCCCAGACTTCTGCTTCGAGCGTAAAGTAACTGACGCACAAGGCCCGTCGCACAGCGGCGGGCCTTTTTACTTGACCCCAAGCTCTGGGTCGGATCGGCACCATGCAAGCCGCCGGAAACTCGACTCGACTTGCTGGAAAACAACGACACAAAACCCTTTCGAGAAAACGAGTTGCGGGCAATTGCCCTATACGTCGCGCGCCATTAGTATGTCGGGCGGAGAACGCTAGCATGAGGGGCTTCGCAGACCGCCAGTCTGGTGAGCCCGCGAAGTTCGATGTGCTCTCGGCGCATGCCGCGGCTGCCGGCGAGCCTCGCACGTAACCGCTCGACCGTAAACACCTTGGGCGCCCACAACTCCGCCGGGCGAGTGGAGTCGATGCCGAGACCTCGGCAGGGAAGACGACGACCAGCGCTGCGCCGCCGTATCTCCGGCGAGCGCTTGGAATCGCGTTGTCTATTGGCCATCGATTTTGCCGGCGGCCCCGCGCCATTCTCCGTTGAGCCCGACGCCGATCGCGCCGCTTTGTCGGCCTGGCTCAGCTCTCAGCTCACCACGACCAACTCGACCGCGCCCATTCAATCGGCCGGGCATCGGATCACAGGCGGCGGTGTAGGTGCCGAGACGGCCGAGTCGACACCGCTGATCGGGCTCGACACCTTCCAGAGCGATCCGCGGTTCTCGAGCTATGACGGCAGCGGCTACGCGGCGGTGGTTCTTGACACGGGCGTCGATCTCGACCATCCGTTCTTCGGTCCCGATCTCGATCTGAATCAGGTCGCCGACCGCATCGTCTTCAACCAGGACTTCGCCACCGGCGGACCGAACGCCGATGACGTCAACGGTCACGGTTCCAACGTCACAAGCATCGTCGGTTCGGAGGATGCGACCTTTCCGGGCGTCGCGCCGGGTGTCGACCTGATCCACTTGAAGGTGCTCGACGACGCCGGATTTGGCAACTTTGGCGATGTCGAAGCCGCCTTGCAGTGGGTCGTCTCGAACGTCGCCACCTACAACATCGCGACGGTCAACATGTCGTTGTCCGATGGCACCAACCGCCAGCTCGCGGCGGGCGACTTCGGGATCGACGATGAATTGGCTGCCCTGGCGGCGTTGGATGTCGTCGTGGTGTCGGCCGCAGGCAACAGCTTCTTCAACTTCGGCAGCGCGCAAGGTGTGGCCTATCCGGCCGCCGACCCCAACTCACTCGCCGTGGGTGCAGTGTGGGATTCCAACCAAGGCGGTCCGTTCAATTGGGGTTCCGGGGCGACCGATTTCACGACCGACGCGGATCGCATCGCCAGTTTCTCGCAGCGGCACGCAACGCTAACCGACATCTTAGCGCCGGGTGCGCTGATCACCGGTGCCGGGCCGGGCGGCACGACGACGACCTTTGCTGGTACGAGTCAGGCAGCACCACACATCGCCGGTGTAGCCGTACTGGCCCAACAGATTGCCGACGTAGAACTGGGGCGGCGGCTCACCAACGCTGAGTTTCGCGACTTGCTGCAATCGACCGGTGTGACCATCAACGACGGCGATGACGAGGACGACAACGTCGTTAACACGAATCTCAATTTCGAGCGAGTCGATCTGTTCGCCCTGGCCGAAGCCATCGAGGCACTAGGCAATCTCCACGTCGTCAGCAGCACACCCGCCGATGGCGGCATCGTGCCGACGGCTCCGCTACAGTTCGTGATCGATTTCTCCGATCCGTACGCTCCGGCGACCGTGCAAGCCGGCGATTTGCAGGTCAACAGTATTGCTGCGGACAGTGTGCAACTAACTGACGTCGACACGCTGACGTTCACGTTCAATACCAGTCCGGTAACCACGCAGGGCCTGCAGACGATGCAGATCGCCGCCGGGGCGATCGAAGATCTCTCTGCCGAGCCGATGGACGCCTTCGACGCCACATTTCGCTGGGATGTGCTACCCATGGCCGTCAGCGCGATCACGCCCGCCGCAGGATCGACCGCTACACTGCCGCTCACAACAATTCGCGTCGACTTGAACGAGGCGTATGACACGAGCACGGTAGGCACGGACGATTTGGCCGTCGACATCGGCACGGTGGTCGGCGCCGCCATCGTCGATGCCGACACGGTCGAGTACACGCTCACCGGACTGGTGAGCGAAGGCACCGTGAACTTGCAATTCTCCGCCGGCGCGTGGACCGACTCGTTCGGCAACCCCAGTGCCGAATTCACGACCAACTATACGCTCGACATCGGGACCGCTGAGTGGATCAACCTCTCGCCTACCGGTCCGCTGGGCAGTTCCCGCTATGTCGAACTCTCGTCGGCCAGCATTCAGCAAATCGGCGACTCGGACAAGTTCGGCGTCGCGCTGGAGGAAAACGACACGCTAACCGTGAGCCTGACTCCCGACGCTTCGCTCCAGGCACTCGTCACGATTCGCGATTCGCTCGGCGCGGTCGTCGCCTCGGCATCCGCAGCGGCACCGGGCCAGGCGGTCGTTTTGCAGAGTGCACTGGCACTAGCGGACGACATATTCGTCGCCGAAGTATCAGCGATTGCCGGCACAGTCGGCAGCTACTCCGTCATCGCGACGATCAACGCAGCCATGGAAGTCGAGAACTTCGGGCTGACGGCGAATGACACCATCAGCACGGCCGAAAACATCGACGCCAGCCTGACCACCATCACCGCTGGATCCCAGCGCGGAGGCGTGATCGGTACGGTGGCCGGTGGTGTCACCAAGCTCGGCCCCGACCAATTCGGCTACGAAGCCCTGGTGATTGCGCCGCAGTTTGAAGACATCAGTTCGACCGGCACGCAAGTGCTGGTGGGCATGGACAACAGCGCTGCGATTCTCGGACCGAGCGAGCTGGCCGGCTTCAGTTTCGATTTCTACGGCGCGAACTACACGACCGCCTACGTCGGCAGCAACGGTTTGATTACTTTCTTCGCGCCCGAAACATCGCCCAACAATTCCGATCTGACGCAGTCGCCCTTGTTCCCCACGATCGCGGCGTTGTGGGACGACCTGATCGTCAGCGGTACCGCGAATTCGTCAGTGCTCTGGGAGGTCCGCGGCAGCGGAACCGACCAAAGACTGATCGTGCAATGGAACGAGGTGCGGTTCGTAGGGGCAGGCAGTACCGACGTCATCACGTTCCAGGCCGTCCTCTACGAGTCGGACGACACGATCGAGATCAACTATCTGGACATCGACAGCCTGCATCCTGGTTCCGGCGGCGCCAATGCTACAGTGGGCATCAAGGATCTGGGCTTTCAGATTCCCGGTCAAAGCGACAATCGTTTACTCGTTTCGCTCGATGCGGGCCCAAACGCCTTCGTGCAAACCGGTGGCAGCATCCGCTTGGGCGTAGGGGTCGTGGCACCGGCCGAACCCGACTATTTCGAGCTCACGCTAACCGCCGGCGACGTCGTCACAGTTGCCGGCGAGGGCGACTTGCGGGGTGGTATCGAAATTGAGCTGCGTGATGCGGCCGACATCGTACTGGCGACGGGTACTGCCACGGATAACTTCGATGCCGCGATCGTGGACTTTGCGGTGCCAGCCACTGGCAGCTACTACCTCCGCGTCATCGGCACCGTCAGCACCGACTACTCGATCGTCGTTACCCGGAACGCGGCGATTCAAGTCGAGGCCAACGACACGCTCGCTACCGGTCAGCCGCTCACGGGGGACGTTGCCATCGGCAGCGTCGGCTTCGGCACACTTCCGCCCACGGGCAGCGGAGCTCCCATCGCGGGGCCTATCGATGTCATAGGCACCAACCTGGCGCTGGGCTTCGCCACCGACGGCTCCTTTGTGGGCACGTCGATTGGAGCCCGACACAACGGCGTCGAGTTCCTGAACTTCGGCGCAGAGATCGCGGGCTACACCGTCGGCTTCGACTCGGCAACCTACACCAACGGCGCACCGGAAACCGGTTCGGCGTTCGCCGTGACCATGGAGGACTTCTCCAGCGGCTCCCAGCACGTCATTCGCATTCAAGGCACCGTGGTGGCTGGAGTCGACTTCGAGCGCACCGTGTCGTGGACCGACGGGGACGACTACGCGCTGGTGACCACAGTGCTCACGAACAATACGGCCAGCACGTTGAGCGACGTCGCGCTGCTGGAAAACCACGACCCCGATCCGGCCGGCTTCTTCCTGACAGCCAACGATGTGATCGAGTCCGGCAACCTTGTCATTGGTGGGTCGTTTTTCGATGGCATGTATGGCCTCGGTTCGCTCGATGCTCGAGCCGTCGTATCGGTTGAGGGGAACATCGTCACCGACCCGTTTGCCGTTATCGACAGTCCACAAGACCCGGACGGCCAAACTGCCGATCTGTCGTTGAATCTCGCCTTCGATCTGGGCGATCTTCCCGTTGGCGAAAGCCGGCAGGCAACGTTCGCCATCGTTATGGGACCGAGCGTCGAGTTCGTTGAGCAGGCGTTCCAGACTGCCGCCAACGCTACGCTGCCTGCCAGTGACGACTACTACACGCAGACGTTGGCCGTGGGCGAGACCATCGTGCTCCGCACCAGTACGCCGGGCGAGGGCACCGGGCAGGGACTGAATGCGCTGGACCCGGCCATCGAAGTCTACGCGCCCGACAACAGCTTCGTCGATGGCGACTTCGATTCAGCCCCCGATGGCCACAATGCGATGCTGAGCTTCACCGCCAACACGGCAGGCACCTACAAATACCGCGTCTTCGCCGAGTCTGGCACCGCCGGTGAGTACGTGCTGGTGGCCAATCATCCGCCGGTTGCATCAGTCACAGGCCCTGCTACGGGCGTGCCGTATCAGCCGCGTACGATCACGCTCACCGCAACGGACATCGATCCTGTCGACCAGGGGTCTGACTTCACGTTCGAGATCGACTGGGACGGCGACTCGGACGTCGACCAGACCGTCGTCGGCCCCTCTGGCACTCAGGTCTCACACACGTACACGACGACGGGTGCGAGGACCATTGGCGTCACCGCCACGGATATTCGTGGAGCCAAGAGTCTCCCCGCCACGCATGTCATCAACATCGTCACCTTCGAGCTGCAGCCGGACGACGTGCAAGCCGGCGTGTTCAATGTTGCATATGGCGGAACGTCCGGCGCTGAAATGGTCACGTTTACGGAGACCGGAGCCGATACGGTCCAACTGAACGAGTCCTTGCGCAACGGCGCCGTGGTGTCCAACGTGCAGAGTTACTCGGGAGTGAACGGCCGTGTTCTCGCCTTTGGCGGTCCCGGTGACGACGGGTTCGTCGCCATTGGGCTCACAAACATCAGTCTCGAAGGCCACGGCGGTAAAGGGAACGACGGTTTCCTCAGTGGCGCTGCCGCCGACCTGCTCGTGGGTGGCGATGGTGACGACACACTTTCCGGCGGTGGCGGCACGGACACAATCTGGGGCGACGGGCTCGACGGGGCTGAAGGCGCCACGGGCGATGACTTGATCATCGGAGGCGACGGTGACGACACCATTGTCGCCGACGGCGCCGAGGGCGGTGACGATACGATTTTTGGCAACGACGGCAACGACACGATCCTCACCGCCGGTGGCGATGACTGGGCGGATGGCGGCAACGGGGATGACCGCATCTACGGTGGCGACGGCGCAGAGGGAACACAAGACCAGCTCTTCGGCGGGCCCGGCAACGACTTCATCGACGGAGGGGCTGGGCCCGACTTGATCGACGGCGGCGACGATCGAGATTTCCTCGTCTCAGGTCCTTCCGGAACGGGACAATCGTTGGGAGACACCATCCTGGGACGCAGTGGCGAAGACATCCTGGTCAGCGGCGAGCTGCTGTTCGACTTGGAGGAATTCGATGACGCCGTGGAGGCTATCATGGCGGAATGGACCTCCTCGCGCGACTATGCAACCCGGGTGGCCAACATCAGCGGTACCGGCGGCGGTCCGCGGGACAATGGCGACTACTTCTTGCAGCCGGGCATCACCGTCGATGGCAACTTCGTCGCGGACGAGCTGACGGGCGGCACCGGCGAGCTCGACTGGTTCCTGTACACGCTCGGGCAGGACCTTATCGACGATCTCGAACAGAACGAAATCGAAACCGATCTCACCTGAGCGAAGTCCAGGCCCCAACTGGTAAGCCTGCCCGCCCCGTCGTCCGGCTCGCGTTAAGATGGACGCGGGTCGAGATGCGGCTCATCCATCCCGTCGACGATGGTCCAGGTGCGCGATGTTGGGTCAGAAACCGCTGCCGCTCAAGTCTACGCTCTCGGGCATGCATTGGCCCGCGGTGCCCAAGCCCGACGCGACGGCCATGCTGGCCCTGCTGTGGCAACTGGAACAGAGTCAGTGGTGGTCGCCCGAAGTGCTCGCTGCACAACAACGGCGACAGTTGCGCGCCGTCTGCGAACATGCCATCGCCACGGTGCCGCAGTGGGGCCAGCGGTTTGCCGCCGCAGGTCTGACAGCCGCCGCAGCCCAAGACGCAAATGACTGGCGCCGGCTGCCAACGCTCGCACGACGCGAGTTGCAACTCGCCGGCGAGGCCGCGCTGAGCGCCGCGCCGCCGAAAGACCATGGTCGTCGCACCTGGCATACAACGGGCGGTTCGACGGGCGAACCGCTGCGCGTGCAGACTACCGCGCTGGGTGGCTTGGCGTGGCGCGTGTTGACGCTCCGCGAACATCTCTGGCATGGCCGCGACTTCAGCGCCAAGCTGGCATCGATTCGCTACGTGCAGCAGGGAGATGCGTCGCCGCCACACGGGCTGCTCGCCAAGAATTGGGGTTCGGCCACGCGCGATCTAGTCGAGACGGGGCCTTGCGCGGTTTTGCACGTCAACAGCACGACCGATGAACAGGCGGCGTGGCTTGCAGAGCAGAATCCTGACTATTTGCTGACCTACCCCAGTCTCGTCGCAGGGCTGGCCCGGCACTTCATCGAGGCTGGGACGCCACTGGCGCGGCTGCGCGAGGTGCGCACGTTTGGCGAAATCCTGGAACCAGAAACCCGGGCCCTTTGCGCCGAAGCCTGGGACGTGCGCACGGTCGATTCCTATAGTTCCGAAGAGTTCGGCTACCTGGCTCTGCAATGTCCTGAGCACGAACACTACCACGTCCAATCGGAAAACGTCTTGCTCGAAGTGCTCGACGACGACGACCAACCCTGCGCCGCCGGCGAGATTGGCCGTGTGGTGGTGAGTAGCCTGCACAACTTCGCCATGCCGCTGCTGCGATACGAGATCGGCGACTACGCGGAAGTGGGAGAGGCCTGCCCGTGCGGACGGGGCTTGCCCGTCCTCAAGCGGATTGTGGGACGGCAGCGAAACATGTTTACGCTGCCCGACGGCCGCCGGCGCTGGCCGCTGTTAGATGCCCGTGATCTTGCCGCCGTGTTCGAGGAACTGCCCCCCATCCTCAAGTTCCAGGTCGTGCAGCGCAGCCTCGACGAGTTGGAAATCAAGCTCGTCGCCGCGCGGCCACTCACTGCAAGCGAAGAGCAGAGCGTGCGCGACTACGCCGTGCGCGGACTCGGACATCCGTTTGAGATACAGTTCACGTACTTGGACGACATCCCGCGCACCCCACGCGGCAAGTACGAAGAATTCCGCTCGGAAGTCAATCCGGACGGGTAACTGCGCAAGGGCAAACAAACGATTGTCGGCGTTCACATGCCGACGCGGAACGTTGCAGCCATGAAAGAAGCTCGCCCCGCAGCACCACAAGACCCGGGCCCGCTCCGTACGGCGCGCTGTGAAGTGAGCTCATTGACGGAGACGGACCGCCAGCGGATGTTCACGCTGATGAACGAAACCTTTGTCGACGTCCGCCGTGAAGCGTTTGAACGCGACCTGGCCGAAAAGCCCTGGGTGTTCCTGATTCGGGACGAGCAGGGCACCGTGCAGGGATTCTCGACGCTCTGCCCCCTGGAAACCAAGGTCGAGGGAGAGCGCATCGCCGCCCTGTTTTCGGGCGACACGGTGCTCAATCCACGGTATTGGGGGCACCGGCCTTTCGTGCGCGAGGTGACCCGGCACATTGTCGAGTACGCCGCCGAGCGAACCGATGTCCGGGTGTACTGGCTGCTGCTCACCTGCACGTTCCGCAGCTATCGTTTGATGCGCGGGATGCTTCAACACTTTTATCCGCAGCGCCAAGAGGCGCTGCCCGAGAGCGTACGCCAACATCGCGATGCGCTAGTGCGGCTCAAGTTCCCCAGCGAGTACGATGCCACGCGGGGCGTTGTGACACTCGATCATCCGACGCCCTTTCGAGACAAAGGTGGAGAGATAACGCCCCACTCTCTCGACGATCCCGACGTGGCCTATTTCGTCTCGGCCAACCCGCACCACGCGCGGGGCGACTTCCTGTGTTGCATCGCCGAGATTCGGGAAAGCAACCTCACGCCGCTCGCCAAGCGGCTGTGCCGGTGACCGTTGATAAACCATGTCTCGTGCGCATGGATTCGTGTCACTGACTTTATCATCGCTCTGCTTCGGACGACGGATCGTGTTTGATCGGGTAGAATAGTCATAATCGCTTTGGCGGAACCCTCGAACCTTGGTGCAACGTGCCGTGCGTACCGTCAGACCTCGTCGCATCCTAGCCGCAGCGATTTTAGCTCTGCCGGGAATCGCTCTGGCCATGAGTGCAAAGCCGCTACTACTGGGCGAAGCCGTGCTGTTTCTTGGCGTGGCAATCGCCTTTTTCGTGCCCATCGCCTGCCTAGGTGATGCTGCTGTCGATCTATCACGAACCACGAGTGAAGACGACACATCGCCTCGCGAAACGAGCCGTTGATTCCAACGTAGCTGCCAGAAGGGTGATGCGGCTGAGTACATGCCGTCGGATGCCATCCGCATCTGCACGGGCTGTAAAACACGAGGCCAATCACCACGGCTCGTAGCAATCGTAGTTGCGTTGCGAGACGATCTTGCCGCCTTGAAACTCAAGGAAGATCGCGATGCGGGCTTTGAGCGTCGTGCCTTCGGCAAGTGGACCTACGGTCTTTTTGACGGTGCCCGACCATTCGATTTCCAAGGCCACGCGGTCGCCGACACCCAGGGCGCTATGGATCTCGTAGCGCTGGTCGCGCATGAACTCTTGCCCTCGCTCGGCGCCTTCGAGCACGGCAGCCAAATCACGTCGTGCACCGTGCGGCATGAGGCGATTGGGGAACTCTTCCTGAACGAAGTTTGGCGCGAAGAACCCGGCCAGCGCGTCGCCAGTCGTGCCAGACTCGACGGCTGAGATGTATCGCCGCGCTCGGGCTACATTGTCGGTGTCGGTGCCCATGTGAGCGATCTTTCGGCGAGGGTACGTCTGTCAGGAGGTTTCGGCCGCCGGCTTGTTCTTGATCGAGAGTTCGCCCAGCGACTGGTACAGCACAAAGAACGTGGGGACGAACAACAGAGAGAACATGGTTGCGGCAATCATCCCGCCCACCACGGCGTTGCCCACCGCCTGGCGGCTGGCGGCACCGGCTCCGGCCGAAACCAACAGCGGCATGAAGCCGAGGATCGACGAGAAGGCCGTCATCAATATGGCGCGGAATCGCAGCTTGGCCGCGCCGGCAGCCGCATCACGAATGCTCTCGCCCGCAGCTCGGCGTTCGCGGGCGAACTCGACAATCAAGATCGCGTTCTTGCTGGCCAGTGCCACCAGCA
>CALKYM010000286.1 GCA_938003525.1 uncultured Planctomycetales bacterium
GGACTCGCGCGGCGGGTGGTCAGCGTACCGGAGATCACGCAGGCGGTGTGCGAAGTCTTCGGCGTGGGGGCCGACGTGCTGGTCGGCAAGCGGAACTCCAAATCGCTCGACGAGCCGCGGGCGCTGGCCATGTTCCTGGCGAGGAAGTGGACGGGGGCAGCGTACAGCGAAATCGGTCGCCACTTTGGCAATCGCCGTCATAGCACGGTGATCGCCGCTCAGCGGCGCGTGAATCAGCGCCTGCAAAACGGCGCGCAGCTCGCGCTTGGCGGCCGCGCCTGCTCGGTGGCCGATGTGGTCCGCTCGGTCGAAACCCGCTTGCGGATTGGTTAGGCGAATGCCCGGTTCACTGCGGGCCGAACTCGCCGAAAGTATCAGGCAAACTTCGTCACGCCGGGCATGGCGACTGCGGGCACGGGCACGTCCGTCCAGGCGTACTCCGGCGGCGACAAGTCTTCCTGGGAGTTGAGCGCCTGGTCCCAGGTAATGGTCTGGCCGGTGTACGTCGCCATGCGGCCCATGATGGCCATCAGCGTGCTGTACGTCATGTAGCGGCCGTTGTTGATCGGGTTGCCGGAGCGAATCGAGGCGAACAGCTCGTCGTGTTCGACCTGATACATGCTCGGCTTCTCGCCCCGATACCGCCATGAGTTCGCGCCGGTGATGCGATGCTTCATCACATCGCAGTAGCCCTGCGTGCCCATCATATGATCGGACACGTCGTTTGCGCAGCCGCTCTGTTGCCGGCAATTGCTGAACAGCTTCACGTTGTTGGGATAGTCGAACACGACGGCGTGGTGGTCGAAGATGTGGCCGTACTTGGGATCGGTGCGCACCTGGCGTCCGCCCAGTCCGGTGGCTTGCAGCGGTGGCTCATCGTGCATGGCCCATAGCGCCTTGTCGAGGCTGTGCACGTGTTGTTCGTTGATGTGATCGCCCGAGAGCCAGTTGAAGTACAGCCAGTTGCGGATTTGCCACTCCATGTCGCTCCACGAGTCCTTGCGCTCGCGGACCCACAGGGCGCCCGTGTTGTAGTTGACGTTCATGGCCACGATGTCGCCGATCGCGCGGTCGTGCAGGCGGCGGAACGTTTCGCGCATGCCGTAGTCGTACCGCCAGCAAAGACCCGATACGAGCGACAGCCCTTTCCGCTCGGCGTCTTCGACGGTCGCCAACACCGAACGCACGCCCGGTCCATCGACCGCTACCGGCTTCTCGCAGAAGATGTGCTTGCCGGCGGCGACGGCTGCCCGCAGATGTTCGGGTCGGAAATGCGGCGGTGTGGCCAGCAACACTACGTCCGACGCCTCGATCACGTGCTGGTAGGCATCGAAGCCGGCGAACTGACGCTCGGGCGGCACGTCGACCTGGCCGGCCACTTCGCTCTTGAACAGGTTGGCCAGGCTGCTTTCGACGCGGTCGTTGAACGTGTCGCCCACGGCCACCAGCTTCGTTTGAGGATCGGCACTCAGCGCGTTGAGCGCCGCGCCAGTCCCGCGACCACCGGCGCCGATCAGCCCGACCTTCAACAGGCTGTTCTCCGCCGCGTGCACACTGCGCGGACTGACGACGGCACCCGCGAACGCGCCGGCGAGCGCGACCGTGCCCGAGCGCTCGAGGAACTGGCGACGGCTGGGCAATGCCGCGGGCGCGCGATCGTCGTGCTTCGTAGACAGCATGGCGGGAGACTCCTGGTCGGGTTGCTGAAGGTGGGTCGCGTGCGGCGCCGGTGATGTTCGCCTGGCGCCACCTGCGCTACGGGCAGCATTCACGGTGGGGCTTAATCATACCACAAAGCTGCCTCCGAACGTTACTGCTGAGTGGCGTTGCGACGACTGAAGCAGGCGATGCACATGCAACTCGGGTTCGTTGTTTGCTTGTGGGCAAGTCCATGCACCACTCCGTCCACTGCATGGAATTTGGACGAGATCACGTCGAAGTACTGAGCATCGCTCGCGTTGTAGCGACGAAACGTCGCATAGGCGACGTGGTCAGCAAGCTGCACTACCCGAGAGGCCCGTGAGTCGACGAAAAGAGGCGTTTCAGCCAGATTGCGAATGACGCCCCATTGCGTACCAAGTGTGCGGAAATCACGCGCCATTCTCTGCAAAGATGTTTCGTGTGCGCTTTCGTCCAGGATTACCAAGCCGCGCTGTCGATCCCCCTGCGTTCGCAGCTGGCGAAGGTACAGGTCGAATCGGCTGCACAGGTCTTCAAATGCCAATTCCATGAGGTCTGTATTTGGATAGGATGGCTTATGAATCGCGCATGCGAATGCTCGAGCAGTGTCGTATGAGTTTCTCAGGACATTGAGCACGCCTTTGATGACGCCCTGCGCTTCTTCCCGAGACATTCCACGCCAAGGTGATCGACGGCGCGCGAAGATTTCAGACGCGTGGAACTCTACTTGCTGGATTCGAAGGCTCGATGCTCTCTGCGAGCTTATCAAGCTCCTGGGTGACCCACGCCGCTTGAGCCTCATAGATCGAGACTCCGCCGAGGACGAGATACTCTTCGGACGGATTAGATGCAGAGCCAGCGTCGTCGAGGTAAAGCAGGTGCATGGCGCACAAAAAAAGGCAGCCGAGTGGGCGAGTGCCCAGCGAACCGCATATGCAGCCCTCTCAACCGCTACTGTATTATCGGCTGAAAAATGCACAAAACAAGGCGCATTTCAGGCAACAAACTGCTGGTGTACTTGACCGTAGGTGCGGAGCGTCATAAGTGCAAACTCCTACAAGCCTTGCACGCAGTCGTGAAGTTGATCGGGCGTTGGCCGGGTAAGAGCCAACAAGGGGTATTCCTAACTAGGACCAGTGGTGCCTGCGTAGCAGCTAGCCCACATGTTGGACGCCCATGAAATGATTCGCCATCCACAGGAAACATAGCGCCAAACCCGCAGGCAGTTGCTGTTCAATCGAGCCGGTCGATGTACCGCAAGAACTCGGCATCGAGTGCCGTCAGGTCCTCGCCGAAGACGGCCACGAATTCAGCGTAGCGCTCCTGGGGGCCGAGTTCGTCGAGGGGTTGCTTCTCGGCCAACATCTGCAAGTAGCGGTGATAGTCTTCCCGGCGCTGTCGCATGAGGAAGTAGTTGAGTGCCCACGCCTCCGCATAGGCATCCGTCGCCGCGCTGGCATCTCGAAAGCGTTCATCGGAGGAAATCAGCGTCTGTAAAGAATCAGCCGGGCGACGTCGACGATAGGCGCGGAATGCCCGCTGACGTTCCGGATTCACGTTGTCGATGGCCTTCCAGCCGCGCTGTGTTGAGAGGTCCGGCGTCTCGAAGCAGACGGCGATTCCCTCGCTGATCCAGAGCGGGATGTCGGCGTACCGGGTGTGCAGCCCGCAATTGAAGGCGATCTGATGCGTGGCTTCGTGAATCACGGTGGCCACGAGCCAGCCCGCTTCCGGTCGAGAGAGCAGGGCGTTGATCTGCCGCGCCGACGTACTACGACCTCCTGTGCCCCGCAACGCATCGCTGCCGGTGAGATCGTAGGTGGTGATGCGATTCGTGCGGAGATTGTAGTAACCAATTGTCGACGAGGCCGCCTCGCCCACCTCCAGCGCAGCGTATTCGCGATAGTCTGCCCGTCGGGCGAAGATGATGGCCACCAGCGGAAA
>CALKYM010000287.1 GCA_938003525.1 uncultured Planctomycetales bacterium
AACGTGGCGCTGGTGTCGAGCACGCGTTGGAACTCGTCTTTGGCGAGTGTGTAGAGTTCGACGTCGCTGGTGGCGCGGACGGTGGCGTTGCGGGGTTCGCCGGTCAACAGAGCGGCTTCGCCGAAGAAGGCGCCTTCGTGCAGCTCGGCCAACTGTTCTGTTTTGCCGTCGGTCGTGCTCTCCACGATCACGTCGCCGCTGCGGATGAGGTAGAACTTGTCGCCGGGATCGCCCTGCCGGATGATCACCTCGCCGGCCGACTGCTTTTCGTACAGCATCTTGTCGGCCAACTCCGATAGCGTGCCGGCGGTGAGTTGGTCGAAGACGGGACACTTGCCGAGGAACTCGCAGACCTTGGCCGATTCGTCGACCATGACATCGGAGATCACGCGGCCGTCGACCATGTTCACGATGCGGTCGGCGGCGTCCAGAATGCGGCTGTCGTGCGTGACCATCATGATCGTGCAGCCGTTCTCCTGAGCGAACTTCTCCAAAAGCTCGACCACGTCACGGCCCGATGCTTTGTCGAGCGCAGCGGTCGGCTCGTCGGCCAGAATCAGCTTCGGCCGATTCACGAGCGCCCGGGCAATCGCCACCCGCTGCCGTTGTCCGCCCGAGAGCGCGGCCGGCTTGTAGTTGACGCGATGCCCGAGCCCCACGGCTTCGAGCATCTCTTTGGCCATGCGGTTCATTTCCTGCGCCGGCCTGTCGGTGAGTTCCAGCGCCATCCGCACGTTTTGCAGCGCGGTGAGCGAGGCGAAGAGGTTGTGCGCCTGAAAGATGAAGCCGATGTTCTGGCGGAGTTTGCCGAGCGCGGTTTGCGAAAGGCCGCGCAGCTCGGTATCGAGAATCTTCAGACTGCCCTGCTGTACGCTTCGCAAACCACCGATCAGCGTCAGCAGTGTTGTTTTTCCCGAGCCCGAGGGCCCGGTCATGATCACGATCTCGCCGGCGTGCAGATCAAGGTTGTTGTCGAACAGCACCTGCTTGCGGAGCTCGCCTTCGCCAAAGAAATGGCAGACGTTGCGAATCTGCACGGTCACCTCGCCCCGCGCAGCGGGACCGAACGTGCCCGAAAGGACCGAAGCCGTGCCGGCAGCCGATGCAAACTCTGCAGATTGACTCATCGAAACAACTCCGCGGGATCGGCCGCGCGAATCTTGCGCACGGCCAGCAGACCCGATACCACGCACATAATGATCGTGAGCAACAGCACCAACAGCGAGCGCCCGACGCTGAGCCGCATCAACAGCCCCGTCCATTCGCCGATGCCGACGTAGAGCAGCGCGCTCACCGCAATGCCCGGCACAAAACCCAACACCGAGAGAATCAGCGCCTGCTGCAAGACGACCTTCACAAAGTAATTGAAGCCGTAGCCCATGGCCCGCAACGTGGCGAACTCGGGCATGCAGTCGGCGATTTGTGAAAAGAGAATCTGGTAACAGATGATCACGCCGACGACGAAGCCCATCGCCGTACCGAGCCCGAAGACCACGCCCACCGGCGTGCTACGCTGCCAAAAGTTGCGCTCCTCGTTGATCATCTCCGCCTTGGTCAACACGTGCACGTCGCGCGGCAAGGTCTCCCGGAGCCGCTGTTGCACGGCGAATAGTTCGGCATCGGGTTTCACGCGCACCAGCCCGAGGTCCACGTCTTCGAGAGTCGCGCTGCGCGGCGAACGCGCGGGGAAGTAGCGGGCAAAGTTGCGGCTGCTCATCAGCAGGTTGCCGTCGTTCATGAAGTCAGTGCCGAGCGTGAACTGTCCCACGATCCGCAGATTGCGACCACTCAGTTCGCTCTCCACACCGGGTGCCAACGAGCCGTAGACGCGCTTCGAGCGGGTGTCCGAGAGCGCCGAGCGCGGCTTGTGCAGCTCTTGTCGAAACGCGTCCACCGCCGGCAAATCGACGACGTCGGCGTCCAGGTCGAAGGCCACGACGCGAATCCAGCGCGGGATGCCGTCGCGTGTGCTGCGCCACATGGCGATCGACGGCTCGAGATACAGGGGTTCCGCGCTCGTCACACCGTCGACCGACTGCGCCTGGTAGAGCCGATGCCGTGTGAAGCCCTCGCGGTTCACGAGCGAATAGCGATTCGTGCTCCGCAAAAAGAGATCAGCCCGGCAGCGGGCCAGCAGCTCGACGGTGCTGTCGAGCAGCGCGAAGTAGAAGCCGACCTGCGCGCACATCAAGAGCACGGCGAAGCCGATCCCCGCGGCGGCGATGACCATTCGGCGCGGATCGCTCGTCAGGTTGTGCCAGGCCAGGGGTACGCGCCGTCGGACCATTGAATTGTTCGTCTCACTCGCCCATCAAAACAGGTCGGCCGGATCGGCCACCGCGATCTTGCGCAGCGCGGCCAAGCCGGAGACCACACACATGGCGACCGCCAGCGCAAGCACCAGCGCAGCGCGGCCCCATGTCATGCCGATCGGAATGTTGGCCGCCGCGGCCGTGCCGCGATACAGCAGTTCGGCCAAGACGACCGCCGGCAGAAAGCTGAGGATGCCCAACAGCACGGCTTCCTCCATCACGCAGCCCGCCAGATACCGCGGCCCGTAGCCGATGGCCTTGAGCGTGGCAAACTCGGCGCGGTTCTTGGTGATGTCGGCCGAGAGCACCTGATAGACGATGCCCACGCCGACGAGCACGGCCACGATGGTTCCGAAACCGAAGATGACACCGACCGAAGTCGTCGTCAGCCAGAAGCGCG
Source organism: uncultured Planctomycetales bacterium (assembly GCA_938003525.1). Taxonomy (GTDB): domain Bacteria; phylum Planctomycetota; class Planctomycetia; order Pirellulales; family JAEUIK01; genus CALKYM01. The sequence goes on from CALKYM010000287.1 coordinate 2,713, forward strand.
TTTCGTGGCTGGCGATTTCACTTCGCGTATACACGCGCACATCGGCGGGTAGCGCGCGGCGCAGCTTGTCGGCGACGGCGTCCGCATCCGCGCCCGGATCGAGCTTCACCAGACCTAACGAAACCCGATCGACGGTGTGTCCGGGAAAGAGCCGCGCGAAACCTTCGTCCGAAGTGAGTATGGCGCCGTCGGCACAAAAGCCGGTGCCCAGCGTGAACTGCCCGGCAATCTCCACGCGCTGTCCGCCGACTTCGGTGCGGATGCCGGCCTCTTGCGGACCAAAGTCGGGACGTGAGCGGCGATCGATGAGCACCGCGTCGGCGCGATGCAATTGACGATAGTCAGGTGTACCGCCCTCGCGGAGCACGAAGACTTCATGGGGCCGCCGCGCAGCCAATACGAGAATGCCGCGTCCGCGGCGTGTGAACGGATGTTTCCAAACGTTCAGCCCAATGTAGAGCGGTTCAGCTCCTGTAACTTGTGGGAGAGCCGCGGCTTGGTTCAGGCGATAGCGCGGCAGCGTGCCGGTCTTGCGAATGTCGATGTACTCAGGTGATGTGAGCAGCACGTCGAAGTCGAGATGGTCGTAAATCACCGTCGCCGTGGTGACCACCGAACCGAGAAATCCCAACTCCAGAAAGATCAACAACAACGCGAACACGACGCCCGCCAGTGCGACGGCCGTCCGCGGCTTGTCGTGAATCAGGTTGTGCCAGGAGAGTCGGGTACGCATGACGATCGAGTCGCGAGAGAATCAAGGTCGGCTACTGCGTCGGCTGCGTCGTGCGATTTGGTAGGGGTGCAGCCAGCGCATGCCGTTGCACAGTGGAAGAGCACGATGGGTCGCGACGCTCATGCCCCGGTGTCGCGGGCAGAGTCGACGATTTCAGCGGCGGCCGGCGCCGCAGCATCGGCCGTGGCAGTGCCGGCGTCGACGTCGATTTGCACTTCGACTTGCAGATTCAACAGCCGCGCCGCCGGCTCGCTCTCATCCAGCGCGATGCGCACCTCGACGACGCGGGCGTCGTTGCGGGCCTGCGTGGGGTCCAGCGCCAACAGGCTGTTCTTGGCTACCGTCGTCCCGACACTGGCCACATGACCAACGAGCGGCGTCACGGAACTCGGTAGAGCCTGACTGCGGACTTCAGCCCGCTGTCCTTCACGAACCCATTGCACGTCGGTTTCGTAGACTTCGGCCAGCACGACCATCTGGCTGGTGTCGGCCATTTGCAAGACGGGCTGCTGACCGAGCGTCTCACCCACGCGGGCAAAGATCTTCACAATACGACCGGCCTGAGGTGCGCGGACGATGCTCATCTCCAACTGCGCTTCGGCCAAGGCCAAAGCAGCGCGAAGCGAGTCGAGCGGCGCGCTGGCCTCGATGCGCTGGCGGGCCAATTGCGCCGATTCTAGCTGCGCGGCGGCCAGTTGCCGTTGCAGTTCATCGGTGGCTTGAAGTTTCTTCAGTGCAATTTCAGCAGCACTGACTTCCACTTCCGCCTTGCGCACCAGCGCCTCCTGGTGCTCGCGCTGCTGCGAAGGGACGGACGATTCGTCGAGCCCGTCGAGCCGCGCCAAATCGCGCCGGGCCAGCTCGAGGTTTTCCTTCAACAGCACGAGCTGCGCCTGCTGCGCCGCGATGTCGAGCCCCACGAGCTGGGCTTGGTCGACGGCCAATTCGGCCTCGCGAATTCGCGCTTCTGAGTGGACGAGCTCCGCTTTGAGCTGCGCTTGGGCTTCACCCAGTTGTGCTGCTGCCGCGTCGCGCTGCGCCAGCCGCATGGCGTAGGTGTCCAGGTAGGCTAAGACCTGTTCGGCTTGCACCTCGTCGCCGGCCGCAACTTCCAACGTGGCCAGCCGGCTGCCGGCCATCGCGCCCAGGTGCAGCAGCCCGCTTTTGGGCTCGAGTCGGCCGAGTGCCTCGACGCGGGCGGGCGGCTCCTTGGGCTGCCGCGCATCTGCCACAACCGGCACAGCCGGAGTCGTCGAATCGCAGCCGCCAGCGAGCAGCAACGGGCAGATGATGGCGACAATACGACCGGCGACCACGACAGGCTCTCCGCACCGAAATCAAAGAGGCAACCTGGGTAACATAGCCTTCGGCTACCATACCAGCAACGCGAGATTGCGGTCGCTTGGCGTCACGGCAGCACACCGCCACCTGACCCGACGTGCGGAATCGTTTGTGCCACTGAATGCGGTTGCGCTGCGCGCCGCCCGGTGATGAAGGATCCGCGCCTGCCGCGGTGTAACGTCGGCCCTGCGCCGCCTTGTCGCAGCGCGTGTTGGAGCGGGGCCCGCCGCCACCAAACCAGCGCGGCTGGCCGCTCGCCGCGACCGACTGATATAGTTGATATATTCGCTGCCAGTGGGCGTATTCCGAGGCGGCGATCCGCTGCCGGCCGGTCGCGCCACGTTCCGCATCGAGGGTCTGCCCGGCGCGCGTTACTGGGTGGCAGCGGGCCGGTTGCCGGTGAGGTGGGGCTTGCAGGTGAGTCGAGGCCGATGACGTTCGAGCCGACGCTGCATCAGGGTCAGGACGATCGCGATCGCGCGCAGCGAATGAGCGTGCAGCGCACGCGGCCGCCCGTCGAAGTGCCCGGCTACGAGACGCAGCGATTCATCGGCGCCGGCGCCTACGGCGAGGTCTGGACGGCCGTTGATCGTAAGACCGGCCGCCGCGTGGCCATCAAGTTTTACGCGCATCGCGGCGGGCTCGACTGGTCGCTGTTGTCGCGCGAAGTCGAGAAGCTCTGTTTCCTCTTCGCCGATCGCTACATCGTGCAATTGCTCGACGTCGGCTGGGATGCCGACCCGCCCTACTACGTGATGGAATACATGGAGGCCGGCGCGCTCGAGGACCATCTCCGCGAAGGTCCGCTGCCCGTGAATCAGGCGGTGACGCTCTTTCGCGAAGTGGCCGTAGGGCTGTTGCACGCGCATGAAAAAGGCGTGCTGCACTGTGACCTGAAGCCGGCCAACGTGCTCTTGGATCACGACGGCAAACCGCGGCTGGCCGACTTCGGCCAATCGCGCCTCTCGCACGAACAGACACCCGCGCTGGGGACGTTGTTCTATATGGCGCCCGAGCAGGCCGATCTGTCGGCCGTGCCGCACGCGCGGTGGGACGTCTACGCGCTGGGTGCGCTGTTGTACACGATGCTCACCGGACAGCCGCCCCATCGAAACACCGACAGCGAAACTTTGCTCGGGGAATCCGTCGATCTGGAGAAGCGGCTTGCCCGCTACCGCGCGCTGATCGAGCAGTCGCCGCCGTTGCGTGAACACCGCAAGATTCCAGGCGTCGATCGGCAGTTGGCCGACATCATCGATCGTTGCCTGGCGGCCGATCCTGAAAAGCGGTACCACAACGTACAGTCGGTTCTCGACGCGCTGAATCGCCGCCGTCTGCGCCGTGCGCAGCGGCCACTGCTCGTGCTCGGCGTCGGCGCGCCACTGTTGCTGCTGATCGTGATGTCGGCCTTCGCCTACAACGGCTTCTCGACGGCGCTGACCCACTCGCAGCAGGCCGTCGTCGACCGCGCGCTGGAAAGCAATCGCTTCGCCGCCCAATTCGTTGCTGAAAACGTCGCCGGGCAAATCGACCATCGCTGGCAGATTCTAGAGCAGGAGGCCGGCACGCCCCGGCTGATCGAACAACTTTTGGCGGCCCGAGGCCAACCGCGCGGCTCGCCCGAGCGCGAAGACCTGCAGCGGACGATCAGCGCGATTCGCGGCCGGCACCCGGACATCGAGGCCACGAGTTGGTTCATCACAGATGATCGCGCCATGCAGTTGGCCCGCTATCCGCTCAACGAGAAGACGATCGACGAGAATTACTCCTGGCGCGACTACTTCCACGGACAGGGGCAGGATCGGCCCAAGGGCACTTACGACCTGCCGCCCATCCGCACGGTGCATCGATCCAACGTGTTCCGCAGCGAGGCCACGAATCTGCGGATGGTTGCTTTCTCGGCGCCGATCTGGGGGCAGGTTGACGGGGAAGACGAGCCGCGCGTGATTGGCGTGCTGGCCATGACGTCGCAGTTGGGCACGTTCGCCGAGTTGAGGCCCGAGGAGGGAACGTCCGCCTCCCAAATCGCCGTGCTCGTAGACAGTCACCCAGATGCGGAAGGTCATCCCGGCGCCGTGCTCGAACATCCACGGTTGGCGCAGATCAGCCGCGGCAACTTCGGGCCGCTGCCCGAGGCCTATCTCTCGAAAAAGGAACTCGACGCGCTGCGCCAACTTCAGCCGCTCCGATTGCAGGCGATCGCAGCGCGTCGCGACGAGACGGTTGACGCTTCGACGGCGCCCGCGCCACAAACAGAAGTGGACGATCCGCGCGAGCCGAGTGCGGCCCTGGTAACCCCTCATGCGCCGGACATCGCCGGTGGAGCGAAAGCCGAGACCGTCGACCATGCCGCCGACGATGACCTGGCCCTGGCGAACCCGGTGCCCGCCGTGCCCACAGAATCAGAGCGTCAAGACGTGGTTGCCGATGGCGACGTCGAGTCGCTTTCGACCCGCATGCGCGCGCTGGCTCTGCGCGATGCTTACGTCGACCCGGTTGGTGGAGAATATGAAGGGCGCTGGCTGGCCGCCATCGAGCCGGTGATGATCGATTCGCGGCCGGTCGAGTTTCGCGACACGGGCTGGGCCGTGATCGTGCAGGAGCGCTACGATGCCGCGGCGCGACCGATCTGGGCTTTGGGACCGCAACTGCGGCGAATGGGCATCGTGGCTTTGGCCGTGGTCGCCGCCCTGATCACGGTCTTATGGGGCTTCGTCATCGTCGTGCTCAACGACGCACCGCAATCGCGCGTGGTGGCCGAACTGCGGCGGCGCTTCGGGCTCGCCTCGTTGCGCGGCACGAATGGGACTGCCGTCGCCCGCTCGGCGCGCACCCCCGAAGCCGCGCAACAGGCCACCGTGCCCTATCACACGGCAACACCTCCCGAGCGGAAATGATTCCCGTCCCTCAGCCACACCGGTAGGGACTCGACTAGCATTGAAACGATGGGGCCGCGCGGCGGAATAGCACGATCCGCTTCGCCCCGCGCCGAGTGACCGCGTGAGGAACCGATTCGTGGCCGACCTGATCGCCGAAGGCGCCGATCCACAACATCGCTGGCGACGTCGCATGCCCGAGGGGCAGCGCGTGCTGTTGGGCCGCAGCGCGGGCATCTGGGCCGTGCCCTGGGACGAGCGCATCTCGCGGCGGCACGCCGAAATCGTCTTGCAGGGTGGGAAACTTTCGGTCGAAAAACTGCCCAACGCGCTCAATCCGATCTTCGTCCGCGGCAGCGAACGGCCCCGGTTCGACATCGTCGCCGGCGAGCACTTCGTGATCGGCAAGACGAAGTTCACGCTCACCGATGAACAGGCCGAAGTTTCGATCGACGTGCCGCAGCCGCTGCGTGAGCAGGCCTACAGCGCGCAGTATTTGCAGCACGTGCGGTTCCGCAATGCCGATCAACGCATCGAAGTTCTCAGTCGACTGCCCGACGTCATCTCGGGCGCCAATGACGATGCCGAGCTTTACGTGCGGCTGGTGAATCTCTTATTGGCGGGCATCGGCCGCGCCGTGGCGGTCGCGCTGGTGGAAGTCAATTTGCGGCCCGAGCAGGGACATCCGATCCGCGTTCTGCATTGGGACCGCCGCTACGCCTCGTCGGGCACGTTTCAACCCAGCCAGCGGCTCATACTGCGCACGGCCCAGCGGCGACAGAGCATGTTGCATGTCTGGGGCGTCAGTGAAATGGACAGCTCGATCACCGCGCTCACGATTGGCGCCGAGCGCTTCGACTGGGCGTTTTGCGTTCCCACCCGCGATGCTGATCCCTGCCTGGCCATCTACGTGGCCGGTGCGTTCAGCGACGATCCCGCGCAGGGGGCGACGCCCTCGGACCCGACTGATCTTCGCGATGACCTCAAATTCACCGAGTTGGTCGCGTCGATCGTCACTTCCTTGCGGCAAACACAACATCTGCAGCGGCGGCAGGCGAGCCTCAGCCAGTTCTTCGCGCCGGCCGTGCTCGACGCCTTGACCGAGCAGGACGATCCCGAAACGGTGCTCGCCCCGCGCGAGACGAACGTCAGCGTGCTGTTCTGCGACCTGCGAGGCTTCTCGCTCAACGCTGAACAGAGCCGCGACGATCTGCTCGGCCTGCTCGAACGCGTCAGCGCTGCGCTGGGCGTGATGACGCATCACATCCTGGAAGAAGGTGGCGTCGTCGGCGATTACCAGGGCGATTCCGCGATGGGCTTCTGGGGCTGGCCGCTCGAACAGCAAGACGCCGTCGAACGCGCAGCCCGCGCGGCGCTATCGATTCGCCGGCACTTCGACGCGGTGGCGCGCGATCCCGAAGATCCGCTCTCCGACTTCCGTGTGGGTGTCGGCATCGCCAGTGGTACCGCGGTGGCCGGCAAGATTGGTACGCTGGAACAGGTCAAGGTGACCGTCTTCGGCCCCGTCGTGAATCTCGCCTCGCGATTGGAGGGGATGACGCGTATCCTGCACGTGCCGATCCTCATCGATCAAACCACGACCAAGCACATTGTCGAACACGTCCCCCGCGACGTTGCCCGCGTGCGTCGCCTGGCCGTCGTGCAGCCGTTCGGCATGGACCGACCCGTCGCCGTGGCCGAGTTGCTTCCGCCCGAAGGTGAATCCACGCTCAGCGACCAGAACATCACCGACTACGAAGCCGCGCTCGACGCGTTGCTGGAAGGCCATTGGGACGAGTCGTACCGCCTGCTGCACAAAGTCCCGCCCGATGACGTGGCCAAAGACTTCCTCACCGTCTACATCGCCCGCCACAACCGCCAACCCCCACCCGACTGGGCCGGGTTTATCCCGTTGAGTTCGAAGTAGGCGT
>CALKYM010000288.1 GCA_938003525.1 uncultured Planctomycetales bacterium
ACGAAGGAATCGCCGAAAAACGAGTAGCCGCGGACCGTCACCGCTTTGGGCACCGACAGCATTGCCGTGGTCAGCGGGTACGTGACCTGGTCCTCGACGACTTGCGGCGCCTGGCCCGGGAAGGAGGTCTTGATGATGACCTGAACGTCTGACAGGTCCGGTAATGCGTCCACCGGCGTCTGGCGCAGCGAGTAGATGCCCCAGGCGACCAGAAACGCCGTTGCCAACAACACCAGGAAGCGGTTGTTGATCGACCAGCGAATGAGCCCGGCAATCATGGTTGGTGCTCCTGGTGGTCGCCCGAGGCACCATGGTTGTGTTCGTTGGCCGCCGTTTCGTCATCGGGCGCGCCGGACGACCCGTCACCATGGTCCATTTCCGAATGATCCATCGCCCCATCGTCCATGCCACTGTGGTCCATCGAGGAATGGTCGGTTTCGCCGGCGTCGGACGCCGGGGCAGCATCGCGCTCACCGGTCGCCGACAGCGCGGTGACCAGGTAATGGCTGTCGCCATGGCGTTCGATGGTGATCGCCACCACATCGCTCGCAGCAATACCTTCAAGCAGCGCCGGGTCCGACACGCCGAAATCCATGGTCATTGCCGGCCATTGCCAATCGGCGATGGCCGGGTGGTCAAGCTTGACGGTGTCCCCGTCGACGCCGCGCACGGTGGCAACCACGTCAACCGCCATGGGCGGTGCCGCTTCATTCATCTCCTCCATCCGCGACAGGGCGACGTCAATGTTCGATTCGGAGTCGATCAAGAATTGTCCGGAGGTCACGATCCTGTCACCCGCGCTCACACCGCGCCGGATTTCAATGCGATCGCCGGACTCGATGCCGACCTCGACAGGCTGGGTTCGAAACCGACCCTCACCCAGGGCCACCACCACCCGATCCACCTTGCCGCCGCGAATCAGGGCTTCGCGCGGCACATGCGTCACCGACCCGGTCTCGGTACCGTAAACAGTGACGCGTGCGAACATGTTCGGCCGCAAGACCTCGTCCGCGTTGTCGAAGCGCAATCGCACTTTGAGCGTCCGCGTCTGCTGATCGAGTTCGGGGTACACATAGTCGACCGTGCCCTGCCAGCGTTGCCCGGGAAGGTAGTCGAGCTCCACCTCGGCACGTTGCCCAGGCCGTACCCACGCGGCCTGGCGCTCGAACACCTCGGCGATCACCCAGACCCGATCGAGTTCGGCAATCGACATGACCTCGGTCGCCGGCGTGATATAGACACCCTCGCGAACACCCAGGTGAGCAATGAAACCGTCGGTCTGGGCGAATACGCGCACGCGTTGTTTCACCGTCCGCTCGCGCGCCAAACGGTCGATTTCGGCCTTCGTCAAACCCAAGGCCACCAGTCGCTCTCGCGACGCTTCAACCAGACCCTGCGTGCGACTGTTCATGGTCGCCAGGAACTCCTCCTGCGCGTTCACTAGCGTCGGCGAATAAAGTTCGAACAGCGACTGGCCGCGCTTGACCGGATCACCCGTGGCTTTGACGGCCAGCTGCTCGATCCAGCCGTCGACGCGGGTGTTGATCTGGTGCAACGTATCCTCGTCGTATCCGACGTAGCCGACGGTGTCGATGCGCCGTGACAAGACGCCGCGCTCGACCATCGCCGTGCGCACGCCCAGGTTATTCACCACCTCGGGGGCGATAGACACCACCCCGGGATCCTCGTCGCCCACCTCATCCGCGTACACCGGCACCAGGTCCATGCCCATCGGCGACTTGCCGGGCTCATCGCGCCGGTAGTTTGGGTCCATCGGCGCTTTCCAGTACAGAACCTGGCGCTCGCCAACCGTGGTCTTGCCGGAGCCGTCGTCGCTACCAGCCGACCCGAAGCGGCCAGCGACGAAACCGACAAACAGAGCTGCCGCTATTGCGGCGACAGTAAAAAGAAGTTTCTTCATTAGGGAAGTCCTCCCAGGTTGGCAATCACCGCATAGCTTTGCGCTCGCTCGGATTGCAGCCGAACGACATCCAACTGCGCGTTCAACCGGTCAATGACACCGCGCATGACATCGGCGAAGTCGCCGGCGTCGCTGCGGTAAGCGTCCAACGCCGCGCTCGCCTGATCGTCGGCCAGGACAAGAATGCGCTGTTCATAAAGGTCCAGCCGCCGATCGAGTTCCCGCCAGCGCGCGAGTTCCGTCTCCAGCTGGCTTTCGAGCCGGCGCAATAATTCTTCGCGGGACTCGACGGCTGCACGGCGTTCGCTCAATGCGGCCGCGAATCGCCGGTCCTGGCGATTCTTGCGAAAGAATGGCAGGTCGACGGTGACGGAGAGGCTGACGAAATCCGAGCGCGGGCTGCCATCGGGCAAGAAGCCGTCGCGGTAGCCGTAGCCGAGGTCGAGCGCCCACCCGGGTTTGTAGCGCTCTTCGGCAAGGCGAACCGCGGCCTCGCGCGCGTCGATCCGCGCACCTGCTGCTTGAAGTGCAGGATGCTTCGACAATTGTTCGCTCAGAAATCCGTCGTCTGGAACGCCCGTCCACGGCGGAAGCTGTGGTGCAATGGCTCTCTGAGACTCGTCACCGACCCATTGCGACAGCGCGGCACGCGCCCGTGCCCGCTCCTGTTCGATGCCGATGAGTCGCTCGTCGAGCCGGCTCAGTTCGAGTTCCGCGCGAAGGACGTCCTGCCGGTTTTTCTTGCCGACGGAATACAGCGACCGTGCGACCGTCACCAGGTCCGCGAAGTACGGCCGGGATTCAATCACGACGGAGTGCGCCCGGTCCCAGTACCAGGCGTTCAGCCAGGCTTTGCGTACGGATGTCAGGACATCGCGCCTTCGCCCGTCAGCGCTCTCGCGCATCTCCGCCGACATCGAGCGAAACTGCTGTGTGCTGAGCGACCGGGTCTTGCCGGGCGGAAACGCCTGGCGAACGCCGAGCTGTCCCTGCGTCATGCCTTCGGTCGTGAAGCCGCCGGATTGCAACGGAAAATTGGCGAGCCCGACCCGCAAGGTCGGGTCGGGTAATTGCCCTGCAGCGACAGCCTGTTCTGCGAAAGCATCGGCCGTCGCGATCAACGCTGCCTGGCCTGGCTCGGCTTCAAGTGCCAGCGCTTCGGCTTCGACCAGCGTGAGCGGCAGATCCTGTTGCGCGATTGCGGGCGAAAGCAAACACAAGGACGCCAGCCAGACGGCGAATCGAGCGCGCCAGGTACGTAGGAATTTATTCGGGTGGGGCCACGCCCCACGGATTGCACACATCAAAACGATCTCCTTCGTGAGTCACCGAGAAATACCGGTTTCGCGCGAAGGGATCGTTAATCCAGATAGACGCAGAAAAGAACGTTGAGGGGAGTATGGTTGCCGGACGGCGGACTTCGGGCAGGAAACCAGCCTATTTCGGCGGAAGATCGAGTCGCGAGGACCTGCGGATTGGCCGGAACAATCGCCAAGGGCACATCACCCGGCGCATCCTTGAGCTTGAGTTCGGAATTGCGACCGTCGTATTTAAGATCATCGGCCAGGCTGCAGTCTTCAGCATTCGTTGCACAAGGCATCTCGTCCATTGTCGCCGAACGCGCTGACGATGCATGCTCACCATGTTGGCTCGTGTGCGCCGGCGGGCAGTGCGGACATTGGTGATCGTCCGTCGCGTCGAGCGCCATCGCACACGGCTGCAACGCAAGGTTCAGACATAGGACGACGAACGCCCCGAAACCAGAGCGGGTGTGTCGATTCTGATTTTTCTGCAAACCCTTCAAGAGTCGAGCTCGTGCAATATCCCGTTTATGCGATATTCGCATGTGCCGGCGAATGCGTTGCAATAGTGTCTTGTACCTATCACCCTGCACCTTAGATATATAGCCGCGGTGATCGGCCCGTCAAGTAACCAGGCCGCAATTCCGCCGGAATATTACGACTGGGCTCGCGCAGGATTGAGCCCGTCGGACTCCTCCGACCGGAAAACGGCTGATACGAAGCCGATGGGGATCAGTCCTGCAAGCGACTCCGACTGTGTCACTTCCAATTCGTTCAATTCGAGAGCCTCCAGTAATGACGTCAGCGTAAAGCGCCGTTGTCCCGGGAAGCCGCTGAGTGAAAGAAGCCGCGAAACGACCCAAGACACCTTTGTCTCGTCATGACAAAACGTCGGCGACACAAGCAATCCACCCGGCCTGGTCACACGCCGAAGCGCCTGGATCGCACGGGGGAGGTCAGGTACCAGATGGAGGACATTAGCCGCGACAACTGCATCAAACTCTCCAGGTTTGTACGGAAGCGCATAGATATCGGCCTGCTCACAGGTGACGTTCTCGAGCCCGGCTTCCCGTACCCGCTGATCCAGCGATTCGACCATGGCCGCCGCATAATCCGTCGCAATTACCGAGTCACAAGTCTGGGCGATAGCCGAGGTCACGATTCCCGTACCCGCTGCGACCTCCAGAACTCTTCCCGTGCCGCGAACCGCCTCGCTGGCCAACTCCAGCATCCGCGGCAGAGGCCGCCCGAGCACCCATCGCAAAGACGCGTCGTAGTTGCGCGCGTGTCGTTCCCAATAATCTTTGTCACTCATGGCATTCACTGGCTTCGATATTCCTCCGATTCTGTCTACGCAGTGAAAGACGCTTGTGCCTGAGCGCCACGGCCCTTCTGCGATGACGCGTGATCGTCAAGCACCTTGGGCTGCCGGTAGGCCAACAGGCGCAAAGCATTGAATACGACCAATACGGTCGAGCCCTCGTGCATCAAGACCGCCGCACCGATGCTCAGCCCAAAGAGTGTCGATGGCACGAGTATGGCGACCATGCCGAGGCTAAACCACAGGTTTTGGCGAATAATGCGGCTGCTGGCCCGGCTCAACCCGACTGCGAACGGTAAGTGGCGGAGTTCGTCTGCCATGAGGGCCACGTCCGCCGTTTCCAATGCCACGTCCGAGCCGGCGGCGCCCATGGCGATCCCAACGGTGGCATTGGCCATCGCCGGCGCGTCGTTGACCCCGTCCCCGACCATGGCCACGTCGGATTCCTCTCGGAGTCTTCGAATCGTTTCTACCTTGTCCGCCGGCATGAGGTCGCCGCGCGCTTCGGTGAGACCGACACTACGCGCCACTGCCTCCGCCACCTGCTGGTTGTCGCCGGAGATCATGATCATGCGGCGGATGCCGAGCTTGCCGAGTCGTTCGATCACGGCCCGTGCGGTTGGCCGCGGCGTATCCATCAAACCGAGGACGCCGAGGTATTGAACACCCCGTCGCACGATCATCGTGGTGCGCCCAGCGGACTCGAGTTCGTCGATTTGGCTGCGTACCTCCTCAGGCAAGGGCGGTCCGTCTATTTCACTGAACAGGTCATCTTTGCCAATGTAGGTCTCGATGCCGTCGACGTGCGCCATCACGCCACGACCCGTGATACTCCGAAGGTCGGTGGCCTGCGGGAGGGACCAATCCGTGAGCAACTCTGTACCGTCTCGAACCACCGCGGCCGCAAGTGGATGATCGCTCAAGGACTCCACTGAAACGGCAGTCCGAAGTAGATCAAGTCGATCAGCGCCTTCGCACGGAACGACGTCGACCAAGCGCGGTTTACCCTCGGTTAATGTACCCGTCTTGTCAAAAGCGATCGATCGAAGCCGGCCAAGGTTCTCGAGCGGGCCGCCGCCCTTGATGAGCACGCCGCCCCGGGCCGCGCGCGCAATGCCGCTCAGTACGGCACTTGGCGTCGCAATGGCGAGTGCACAGGGACTCGCCGCCACCAACAAGGCGAACATGCGATAGAAACTTGTGCTCATCGATTGATCGATGACGAAACCGACCAGCAAGGTCAGCACCGCCGCCATCAGAACCATCGGCGTAAAAACGCGTTCGAATCGATCCGTAAACTGCTGCGTAGGCGATTGGTTGGTTTCCGCCTCGTGCACCATGGTCACCACCCGGGCCAGGGTCGAATCGCTGCTGGTGCGCGTGACATAGACGTGCAACCCGCCGCTGCCGTTAATCGTGCCGGCAAAAACCCGGCTTTCCTCGTTGATCGCCTCTGTGCCTGACTCTACGTTCAGGGCAGCTTGTTCGCTATCGACGACCGGGACCTTATCCACCGGCACGCTCTCGCCGGTGATCGGGGCTTGGTTGATGCTGCTTTCGCCTTTGACGACAAAGCCGTCCGCCGGTAGCCGCTCGTTGGGCCGGACGAGGACAATATCGCCGACCGCGAGAGCGTCCACTGGCACTTCTTCCACCCGGTCATCCCGCACGCGAGAGGCCGTCTTCGGGGTAAGTTCGGCGAGGGATTCGATGGCGCGTTTTGCTCGCCCCATGGCGTAGGCCTCGAGGGCGTGCCCGAGGCTGAACAGAAACAGCAACAACGCGCCCTCTGCCCATTCGCCGAGGAACGCAGCACCAATCGCTGCGACCAGCATCAGCGTATCAATGGCGAACTGACGATCGCGCAAATGTTCGATGGCCTCACGAAACGTAAACCAGCCACCAAAGAAATACGCCGCGATTAACAACGATTGCGCAAGCCAACGCGGTGCGTCCGAAAACGTCTCAAACGCCCAACCTGCGAGCAGCGTGATCCCGCATAATCCAACGAACACGAGCTCCGTCTTCTCGCCAAATACCACGCCATGCACGTGTCCGGCTTTCTCGGGTTCGGACACCGCGCCGACCAGCTCGTCCAGTCTCCTGCGTATTCCAGCTTCATCGGTCTGCTCGCGATCGAACTCGATACGGACGGCGCCATCGGGCGACACCACGGCTTCCAGTACACCGGCGGATTGGGATAATTCGCGCCCGAGGCGTCGCGCCCGACCGGCAGCAAGAGGCACGATTTCGATGATCAGGTGCCCGAATTTTTCTTGTAACTTGGCACCGGATTGTGTCGCGAACTGCCGTAATGACTGAAGCGTCATAACCGACGCGTCGTAGTGAACACACAGGTGGTTCGTCTTTCTATCAACGTCGCCAATGACGTGAGCGGCTTCGACGCCGGCCTTTGCTTGCATCAGATCGCAGAGGCGCTGATAGCAATGGTCGCTGACGTTCGGAATATCGGGTAGTAGCAGATTGATGTCTATTTGCGTCTTGCTGATCATTTTCAGGCTGCTCTGACGGCCAGGAGGCCGCGTAGTCTAGGTCGAACAATCATCATGGTCTCTCGTATCGTGGTGCCAAACGCGCACGAGACTGCCCGGTGGCGGAAGTTGCGCGAGGCGGATGGAAAAAGGTTTTCTGACATGCCGAGCCGCTATGCGTTGACGCGTCGTCAGGCACTCGGTGACGGGCTCGTTGTTTTCAGTAATCGCAATATCGACGTGTCCGCCCATCGGTCCTTTTGTGATCGGGTTGGGCACAACCTCTCCACGCAGCGTGATGCCACCGCTTCGGTCAATCCAAAAGTTGGCCGAGGCAATCCGGCCCGTAGGCGTGGACTCGCGCTCGACTTCGACCCCAGAATTGCTGACGTAGCGCGGGATCCACGCACATGAAGTTATCGCCAATGCCAGCGCGAAGATCACGATATGGTGCGCTCGATGGCGTGAGTTCATATGCATGACCGCCAGCTAATAGGATCGCGCTGGCCAGGTTCCGACATGTGCCGGTGCCGACTAAAACGCCCTATCGACTCAATTCGCGCACTCATCGTGAGATTCCGTTGCGGGGTGATACCACACGCGTAGATAACTCCCGCGCGGGGGTAATGAGACAAACGGTAGGGAAAAATCCACGTCGCCATGACCGCGCTCCCGATACAATTGCGCCGTTGTACACAACGTGCTCGATCGATCCGGTACTGTGATCGCCACGTCGATGTGACCATCTAAGGCGCGGCTACTATCAGACAAGCGCACCACCTCGCCACGCAGACTTAATCCATTGCGATCGGTCCAGAATCCCACGGACCGGATCTGTCCGGTCTCACTCGACACGGGCTCAATGTTGATACCTGGATTATGAACGCGGCTCGGGATGTTGGTGCATCCGGCAAGGGATGACACGCCGGTCAAAACAACGATCCAGGTCTTGATATGTGTGTCCACTATCCTTCCCTCCTCTCGACCGCCGACGAGCAGCTACACGGGGACACTCGTCGCGCGACCAAACACCAGTCGTCCGTCATGCCGTTATCTCTATAGCGGACTGAATTTCGGTGATGTAGATCCAGCCGGCCGACGGCTGCCCGGTTTTGGCGTGCTCGCGGATCAGTGCCACGGCTTCTGCAGTGCGATTTTCCGTGTCGCAAACCAGCTCCAACTTCACCTCCGTCACGACTTTCTGCCCGATTTCTACCGAGTAGCTCTGTTCTTTTGCATCCAGGGCGTTAAGCAGCCCCTCGACGTCGATCACCGTGAGATTCTTGAACCCGGCGTTGGCAAGCGCGTTAACGACATCCGCAATCCGATTGCGGTGCACATAGGCTTTGACTTCTCGAACGTTCATGATGTTTCTCCAATTGACGAAGTGTCTCCGTGTTCCTCGTTGCGCTCATCCGCCGCCTCCGCTTTGCGTTGCGCCCGGGATTCCATCCACTCGTAGATCACGGGTAACAACACCAGTGTTAGCAAGGTCGACGTGATGAGCCCGCCCACCACGACCGAGGCAAGTGGCCGCTGGGTCTCTGCACCGACACCGGTCGATAGCAGCATGGGGACGAGGCCGAGGATGGCGACGCTCGCCGTCATCAGTACGGGACGCAAGCGGAGTTCCGCGCCTTGTCGCACCGCCTCTCCGATCGAGCGGCCCTTTTCTCGCAGTTCGTTGATGAAGCTCACGAGCACGATGCCGTTCAGCATCGCCACCCCGAACACCGCGATGAATCCGATGGCCGACGGCACCGAGACATACTGGCCCGTGACGAACAAGGCCAGCAGTCCACCGATCGTTGCAAACGGTACGTTGGCAATGATGAGGGTCGCGTACTTGACGGAGTTGAAGGCCGTATACAGCAGCACGAAGATGAAAAAGATCGTCAGCGGTACAATAATTGACAAGCGAGCCAACGCGCGTTGCTGGTTCTCAAACGCCCCGCCCCACTCGATCCAGTAACCCGGCGGCAAATCCACTTGAGATTCGATGGCCGCATTGGCGTCCCGAACAAAGCCGTCCACATCGCGACCGCGCACGTCCATCTGAATGACGGCGTAACGCTGCAACTGCTCGCGACGGACGAAGGAGTAACCCTCGGCCACCGTCACGTCGGCGACTGCGGAGAGTGGCACGATGGCGCCGCCGCTGGTCTTGAGCGGAATGCGCTGAATCGATTGCACCGACGACTTCGAGGCATCGTTGAGTCGTGCGGTAATATCAAAGCGCCGCACGCCGTCGATCAGTGTTGATACCGGCTCGTTGCCGATCCCGGTTCGCACCACCGACAACACGTCGTCGGCATTCAAACCGAAGCGCGCGAGCTGGTCGCGTTTGACCTGGATGCGAATTTGCGGTTTGCCGACGTTGGCCTCGAGCGAGAGATCCGCGACGCCCTCCACGCCGGCGATCACGTCCTTCACCTCTTCGCTCAAACGATCGAGCTCGGACAACTCTTCGCCGTAGATCTTGGCGGCGAGCGTCGCGCGCACACCGGAGATGAGCTCTTCGACCCGCATCTGAATCGGTTGCGTGAATGCGACCACGGCGGTTGGCACGACGACTTCCAATTCCTCGCGCATGGCTTCCGCCAGTTCTTCAATGTCGCGATCGCCGGGCCATTCATCTTCCGGCTTGAGCTCGGTGTAGATCTCCATGTAGTTGACATCGGCGGTCTCGCCTTTCTCGGCACGACCGATCATGGCCACCGTCGTTTTCACCTCCGGAAACTCGGACAAGGCGTTTTCAATGTCGATCGAGATCTCGATCGATTGATCCAGCGATGCGGAGGGAATCGATGTGACGCGCCACATGATCGAGCCTTCCTGCAGCTGCGGCATGAACTCTTTTCCGAGGAAGGGAAACAACGCCAGGCTCGCGACGAGTAAACCGACAGCGCTAGCGACCACGACCTTCTTGTTCGCGAGTGACCAAGACAGCAACGGCAGATAGCGCGCTTTGATCACCCGCACCAACCAGGTGTCACGCTCTTCCTTGGGTTTTAGAATCAGGGCGGCCAGCACCGGGATCAGTGTCAGCGTCAGCACCAGCGATCCTGCCATCGCGAAGCTGATATTGAATGCCATGGGTTTGAAAAGCTTGCCCTCAAGACCTTGGAGAGCGAACAGCGGCAGGAAGACGACAATGATGATCATGATGGCGAACGCTATGGGGTTCGCAACTTCCCGAGCCGCTGCCAGTACGGCGGCGCTGCGGTCCACTGTCTCGCCGGCCTCCTTGCGCTCGGCCATGATACGAAACGCGTTCTCTACCATGACGACGGCACCATCGACCATCATGCCGATGCCGACCGCGAGTCCCGCTAACGACATCAGGTTGGCCGACAGGCCCGCCTCACCCATGAAAATGAACGCAATCAACATCGCCAGCGGCAACGCCGCAATGACCACCACAGCCGATCGCAGTTCTCCCAGGAACAAGAACAGCACGATGGCGACCAGGATCGAACCTTCGACCAGCGCCTTGACTGCCGTGCTGACCGCTTTCTCGACCAGATCCGTGCGCTCGTAGACGGGGCGAAGTACGACCCCCTCGGGCAAGGATTGATCGACGATATCGACTTTGCCTTTGACGGCGTCGACCACGTCGGCCGCGTTCTCGCCGATGCGCGACAGCGCCATGCCCAAGACCACCTCTTTGCCGTCGCGTGTGACTGCGCCGAAACGCAACGCACCGTCTTGCTCTATGCGTGCGATATCACGCAGATATACCGGCGTGCCGTCTTCCACCTTGATGACCATGTCGCCGATGTCGTGTTCGTTCTCGACCAGCCCCAGTCCGCGAACCAGGTATTGTTCCGCGCCGAGGTTGACGTATTGACCGCCGACCTGGCGGTTATTCGCCTCAATCACTTCCATCACTTCGGTAAAAGTGAGGTCGTATTTGATGAGGCTTAAAGGATCCATCACGACCTGAAATTGGCGCTCCTGGCCACCCCAGGACGTGACGTCATCGACACCGGGCGCGGTGCGCAGGATCAGCCGCACACTCCAGTCTTGCAGCGTCCTGAGATCCATGTCGGTGATGTCGCGGTTCAGCTCCTCATCGGCGCGCTCCAACGTGTACCAGAACACCTGGCCGAGTCCGGAGGTGTTCGGCCCCATCTCGGGCGTGCCGTAACCGTCGGGAATGCGATCGCCAACTTCCTGCAGCCGCTCCATGACCAGCCGGCGCGCAAAGTAAATGTCCATGTCGTCATCGAAATAGACGGCCACGTACGACAAACCGAAAAGACTAACCGAACGGATCTGCTGCACTTTGGGCAATCCCGCCATGCCGGATTCGATGGGAAAGGTGAGGAGCTGCTCAACATCTTCGGCGGCAAGGCCGGGCGACTCGGTGTAAATGTTGACCTGCGCCGGCGTCACGTCCGGAAAGGCATCGATCGGTACCGTGACGACAGCGCGCCAGCCAAGGAATGCGACCACACCAAAGATGATCAATACCAGGAATTTGTAGCGCAGCGAGGACTCTACGAGTTTTTCTAACATCGGATTCCCCTAGTGCGCGTGGCCTTCGCCGAGCGAAGACTTGAGCAAGAGTGATTTGAGATGGAACACGCCGTCGACGGCGATTTCGTCGCCGACGCTTAAGCCCGCCATGACCACTGTCCAGTCGCCGACGGTAGGTCCGGCTTCGATGGTTTCGGCGTGAAACTCCTGACCGTTTTCGAGTTTGAATACCGTCGGTGCGCCCTCGATCATGGTCACTGCAGCGCTCGGCACGGCGAGCACGGGTTCCCGCGTTCCGGTGACGATCTCGGCCTCGACGAACTGGCCGGGGTGCAATCGGTCGTCGGCATTGTCCACCTCGATACGCAACCCTTGCGTACGAGTGGTTTCATCCAACCGGTGATGACGCTGAATGACCGTACCCTCGAGCCAGGTAACGCCATCGAGGCTCACACGCGCGGTGGCGCCGTCATCGATGTCGGGCAGACCGTTTGGTACGGTTTGCGCTTCCACCCACATTACCGATTCATCACTGATGTCGATCAGCACGCGGCCGGGCTCTATCAACTCACCGACAATGAAGTCATCCTGCAGGACCGTGCCGGCCTGCGGCGCCAACAAGTCGAACGCCCCGGTAGCTCTGCTGGCATCACCGGATCGGGCGAGTGCCGCTGCTTGTGCTTCGGTCATGCCGTAGGCGAGCACCTTGGCGACCGCCTGCTGTTGCGCGACCTGCGCTTCGGTGTAGCGGCGTTCTGAGACCGTTTGCCGGCCCAGGCTCTTGACGCGCTGCCATTCGCGATCCGCGACAATGAGCATGCCTTGCGCTTCGGCCATCTCGACGCTCGATAATGTCACCAGACGTTGGCCTGCCTCGACGCGATCGCCGAGCGTGACGTGGCGCGCGGCGACTTGCGCCGTGATGCGGGGCGTGACGCGCGAAGACCGATACGCATTGATGACGACTTCGCCGGGGACGCGAATGGTCTCGTTCAGTGCTCTGGACGCTACGGCATCGACGACGATGCCGGCGCCACGTTGTTCTTCGGCGGTGAGCTCAATGGCGCCGCCTTCTTCCTCGCCGTGATCGTCGTGGTCGTCTTGCTGGGCATGCACCGGGGCGATCAGCGCGATGCACAGACACACCGCCCAAAGCTTCAGGGTGTTCATAGTAGGGTTCTCCATTGTCAGTTTGGGGGTGTTCATCGGTAGGCACCTTGGCCGAGCCAGGCATCCACCTGACCCGAGGCCCATAGCCACTCGAACCAGGCGCGCCACAGGGCTTCACGGAGGTCGAGGGCGCTTTCCTGGACGTCCAGCGTGGCGGTCAACTGCACCAGGTAGTCGGTAGTGCTGAGTTCACCGGCTTCCCACAGGCGTTGCAGCTGCTCAGTTTGCCGCGTCAGGCTGGCCTCGCCCGTTTGTTGCCAATCGCCCCACGCCCCGCGAGACAGGTCGTAGCGCTCGGCGGCGCTGATCAAACGCGCGTAGGCGCGTTGCATGACGTCATCGGCGATTTGTTGGGCCTGGCTGCGTTCCGCCAGGGCTGCGGTGACTTCGTGGCTGAAGCTGTTACGCACAAACAGCGGAATGGTCACATTCAGACCGATCAGGGATTCACCACCCTCGTCGCCGCCGGCCAAACTCAAAGTCGGGTCGGGTCGACGCTCGCGGCGACGCAGCTCCACCACAGCATCGGCGGCCTCGACCTGTCGCCGCGCCGCCAACACCTCCGGCAATGCCAGTACCAACGACTGCGGGTCCTCGGCGCTTTTCGGGAGCGACGGCAATGCTTCGGGTAACGATGGCCATTGGGCGCTGGCGGAACGGGGCGTCAGGTTGCGGACCGCCTGGCGCGCTTCGGCGAGGCCGGCGGCGGCGGTCGCTTTCTGAATTCGGGCATCGGTGGATGCCAGGCGCGCGAGATCAAGCTCCACTTGCGCGAGATCGCCGGCATCGAATCGGCGCTGGGCCAAACCGGCAAACTCGTCCATGAGATCCCGACGAGACTGAGCCAGCGCATCGCGCTCCACACCGGTCTGGTGTTGGGCGAGCCCGTCCAGCAATTCAACCGTGACCGCCCAGCGTGCCGCGAGGTACTCCGCCTCAACGACCAGACGATCCGACTCCGCCACGGCAGTGCGGGCCTTGCGCTTGCCGCCCCAATCGAGCGTTTGACTGATGCCGACTGACCGCCTCTCCACGTCGCCGTTTTCGCCGTCGAGGCTCAATTCCGGGTTGTACAGCGGGCGCGAGGCCGCATCCCGAAACGCGCCGCTGGCATCGAGCGCGGCACGCGCAGCTTGGACGCGTGGGTTCGCCTCGACCACAGTTTGCACGAATTGGATGAGCGCGGGGTCTGCGCGCAGGGCGCCAGGCGCGGCCGACTCAGCCGCTTGTGCCACCCAGGGAATTATTATCAGGCCGCCAGCAAGAAGGGCCAGCCCAGCAATGCGAATTTGCATAAATCATCTTCCGAATACAGATAGTCGGCGTGCACGCCCACTCGCGTGGGCGCGCACGAACTCAAGGAATAAATGATCTAGGCGTTGGGGGGTGGTGTTGGCGGGGCTTGCGCGTAGTTGTGTACGGGCGTCGAGCAGCCTATGTCGACATCGCTCGGGACGAATGGCGTAGATATTGAGGCGAACTCTCCAGTGACGCCGGCCGAGTGACCGTGACAGCAGTGCTTACAATGCTCATCGCTAAGGTCGCCGCTGAACGTTTCGTCGTCATGGGCCGCAAGCGAGTGGCCGAACTCGTCCTCATGGGAGGCCGCCTCGTCCGCGTGTGGCAAGCCGTCGAACAGCATATCAGCAGCGCCTTCCATGCCCATAAAGAGCACGGAAACGATAATGGATATGCACCAAAAGGACTTCATAGCGCGGTTATCCTACCCCAGTTTTGGCGGAAATTGTGGAACCGGATTCACATTCGCCAAGAGGCACTCGCAATTCTGCTCGTGCCATTCGTACGACGTGAATCGCTGCGCCGATGTTGAGGCCCGCAATTATCGCGGCGACGATCAGGTCGGGCCAGCGCGAGCCACTCGCGAAAACGCCCGCGGCGGCGATCATGACGGCGACATTGCCGATGGCGTCATTGCGACTGCAGAGCCAGATTGACTGTCGATTACTGTCCCCATCGCGGAACCGATAGAGCATCACAGCGACAAGTACATTCACCAGCAATGCCAAGAACGCGATCGCGCTCATAGTCATCGGTTCTGGCGTACTGCCATTGATGGCGCGATGCAGGGCGCTGCCGATCACCCACGCGCCAAACACCGCCATCGTGGCACCCTTAAAGAGCGATGCCCGAGCGCGCGCAGTGAGCGCCATGCCGACGACAAACAGGCTAATTGCGTAGTTGGCGGCATCGCCAAAGAAGTCGAGTGCATCAGCCTGCAACGACATGGAGTCGGCCAGCCGACTCGCCACCAGTTCGACGATGAACATGGCGAAATTTGCGATGAGCGCGAACCAAAGCACGCGACGAAACAGTGCAGTGGGCTCGTCATTGTCCAACCGGTCCGAGAGACACCCCGAGCAGCCGGTCATCAATCAGCCTCCTCGATGTCCAGCGGTTCCCCGATATGCGCCACCATGTCAACAATGACGCAGCGGATGTGCTCATCCAGAGCTGAATAGAAGATTTGCTTGCCGCGGCGTTCGGAGCGCAACACCCGCGCGGCCTTCAAGAGCCGCAGATGGTGGCTGACCAGCGAAGGGGATGAATCCAGACATGCCGCAATGTCTCCGGCACTGATGGGCTCATCAAGGCAGGTCAGAATGATCCGCAGTCGGGTGGGATCGCCCATCAGCCGAAACAAATCGGCCAAGTGCCCAATCGTGTCGTCTGCGTTCAACGGGATGACGGTTTGCTCGGCCTTCATCAGACATACATTTGAATAGTTGTTGAAATGTTTACATGTTTAATAGACGCCGTCAACCTCCAGATCGAGAGAAAAGCGTCGCGACGATCACCGATTTGAGAATGAGGTCCCGCACCTGACTAAGCGTCACAAGGCGCATCAAGAAGTGCAAATTCAGTTCACACATCCCGATTTTTGAGCTCGGTTTTCGAGAAAATCCTAAGTAGTTGTTTTTACTGTGAATTAAGTTGCCACTTTTTTCAGTCTTGCATCGCGTTCTCCATAAACTGGATATAGGACGTTTTATTGAGAGAAATCCGTGCTCGAGCCGGTATACAAATCGTGTGATCTCAGACTGTGGCATGTCGCCCAATCGGCACGTCAGTTTTCAAGGGCGGGCAGATGAACCTGGAGCGCCGCCTCCTGACACCGACCGTCTCGACCGATGGGATTCGAATTCACGAGCAAGCGTCTGTTGCCTACGAGATATGGACCTCACTCCCACGACAGTTTAAGCCTGGGTCGTTAGTGAAACGTAGATCAGCAACGCCCCTTGAACCAATCCATGCGATCCGAGATCGACGCGGAATGTTTCACGCATTCGCAGCATTCACGACTTATCAGTCGGCTTTGATCCACACGAGCAACGGTGGTAAGGCGCAGTTTTCGGTCCTCCACTATCCGCATCTCGACGGTGACGACGTTGAGCGGCTTGCGCTTGAATACTTGCTTGAGTCGATTGAATCGACTTGCCTGGATAGAGCCACCGGGCTTGAGAGCCTTCGAAAGCTGATCGATGAAGAGATCGATAAGCGAACCGTGGAAGCTCTCTTCGGTACAAGTCGTATGAGTCGACGGCAGTTCGCACAACGAGCTGGAATTTCAACGAGAGCATTGAAGTCACAACGCTCGTCTTCTCAACAAACCGACCGAGAAGAGCAAAGTGTGCGGCGAATCGTTGCAGCGAGGCTGACGTGAGAAAACGGATCTCAGCGCTGACAGCGATATCCGAGCTGACGCCAGCAGCTCAGAATGCCCTCGAAGATCACTGTCACTATCTCTTGTCGACGCTTTCGCCCGACTACACGGAGCTGTTTACCGACCCGGCGCTACCGGGAAAGCAGGTCTCTGTCGCCTATCTAGGTGATATTGCGGAATGTCTGGAGCGCGCCCGCGTGATTGAAACCTATCCGATCGCTGCAATGGTCGCTGCCGTAGCAGGTCGGACGACGTTAGAACGGCGTAAACACGAGTCGCTCAAAGCTTGGGCACTAGTAGCCAGCCTGGCGCTCGCCGATCGTTCGCCAACCGTTGTCGCCTGCTGCCGTCGAATTCGGCGATTGGGCACGGAAGAGGACCGCTGGCTGTTCGAGGCGTTAATCGAAACAGAGAGCAAGTTGGGGACAGTTGTCAGGCGCCTCGGTGAGCTCCTTCGCAGGTATTCGGGTCAGAGCGAAGTCGATAAGCATCGCTACAAGAAAGTTTCGGCCCTGCATGCTCTATTCGCCGACTTGTATTTCCGGCGCGAGAAACGCCAAACCGGCCCGGTCGGGCGGCTGCAAGCGAGTCCAACGAATGTACAGCGGCTCCTGGCATTGAGTGTCGACGAATGTTTGTTTCCGGATATCAACAACATTCGCATCCTTGGCAACGAAACCCGAATCAATATTCCCGGTAAGGGCTTGGACAGTCGGTCGGCAAGTGGGCGCTATCTCGACGGCGTATCGGATACCGACTATCCGACGATACTGAAACGACAGGTACGCCAGGGCAGAGCGCTTGCACAAACATTCACCATGCGGAGCATAGCCGCAGCCTGTGCCTGGGATGGCCTGTCGGTGAACGAAGTGCAACGCACGCTCAGCGCATGTTACGACCGTGCCACCGAGGGCTGTCGGTCATCACTTTGGATTGTTCTGTCGTTGCTGCTGGGCCGAACGCCCGAACGTCTTTGGTCGACGCCGAAGCAGGTCTACGGTCAGACTGGCAGCAATGGAGAGTACTGGCGCGTCAACAAAGCAAAAATCCAGCTTGTAAGTTACCTGTCATTGCCAGACTTTCAACTCGACTATGTTGATCGGCAACTGGTAGAGCCCGTTTACAACTGCCTTTTGCTTCCTGTTCCCAAGGGTCTTACAGAAGCACTGCGTGCGGCACTCGCTGCGGTTTGGGCCGGCGACGATCTGACGGACAACTTGCGGTCAGAGCTTCGAGACCGGATAAGCCAGCTCAATCGCGACAACAATACGCGGTTGACGGCCAAACGACTTGCTGCGCACATGCATCGTGAGCTGCTGAATTGCGGTGTGAGTGATGTCGTATCCAAGCGACTACGCGGCGTCGATGCGAGAGTGAACTACAAGCAGCGCTATGAAGCGAACCTGCTCGAATCCTCACGAGCAGCATATCGACAATATGCAACGACACTTCTGGCCCGCGTCAATCGTACAGACGATTGGCAGCAGGGCGACTGCAAGCCGGTGGCCTTCGGCAGCCGCCTTCGAGTCAAGGACGACGCGATTCGATACCTGTTTGATGACTTGCGTCGCCGCTGCACGATCCCTGCCCGATCATTCAACGACCTAATCAGGCTTCACAACCACATAGCAACGCATGCGTATCAGCTGCTAATGCTCGCGTCCGGACATCGGCCTGTCAGAGTACCGCTGGATACACTACGTTCATACGACCCCGTCAGCTGCGAGCTTTTTATTTGCGACAAAGCGGCGAACCGGGCATGTGATTCGCGCACGATTGTGCTTCCGGAAACCGCATGTTTGCAGATCGCCTTCTATGTCGCGCACATCAAGTCCCTCAAGCGCCGGTGTCGCCGCAGCGCGCCGGAAATTTGCGGACAGCTTGCAAAAGCACTGAGTGGTGACGGCCCGCTCCTGTTTCGATTTGAGCGGGACCGCAACGGCTGCCTGACTTTCGTTCCATTTGACCCCCGGCACCTCAACCGCTGGCTGCAGGACGATTGGACATTGCCTTTGAACTGGCACCGTCATTGGCTGCGTTCCAAGCTGACCGAAGCCGGTCAGCCGCATGAGTACATCGATCAGTTTCTGGGTCACGAAGATGACCAACCGGCCGGTCTCAGCCGATACAGCAATTTGACCTACGCCGGGCGCAAGAAAACAGCGGAGCAACTTCAAGCCTTTTTGAACGACTTGGGGGTGGATGCGATCGAGGGCATGTCGTGACAAAGAAAGCTGTCGCGTCTGCTGATATTCGCGTGCACACCGGGATAGGACTTCGCCGCGAAAGTCGCGAAAGGAAAGTTGACTTCGTTCGTCGAGTTACGGAGAACGCAATCGAGGAGTATCTAACCGGCCTCTCAACTCCGAATATCCCTTACGATGACTATGACCGCGACCTTAAACAGCTGCTGGCTGAGCTCGAGTCCTGGGCGAGCAACACCAACGATTTGAAGATCGCCCGGGCGCATCTTGCGCGGCTGATACATCAGCACAACCTGAAGTTCGGCGCCTCGCTCCCTATTCCACCCCCGCTGGCTCGGCTCTTTCCGGACCGTCCGCTTCGAACGCAAAGCTGGTCCGACTCCAGACGCCGGTTAAATCAGGCGCATGAGGCCTGGCTCAGAGGATTGGACGCAGCTCCGGCGCTTGACCTTTGTGCTGACCTTCGTTTGGGCCAGTTCTTATATACAGCTGCAACCTACGGTGGGCTATGCCGGCCCGCTGCAATTGAAAACCTTGCCGACGCCATGCAGACCGCTCGGCCGATAAAGTCACATCGAGGACTGGGGCTGCAGTGGATCGATCTCTACTTCCGGCATGGAAAGTTTACAAATTCAAATGATGACAATGGCGGCATCATTTACGAGCCTTGGCTCCTGACGCCGATGTGCAAAATGACAGCCTTCGGTTTCCTGAAGCATCGGCATCGATGCTCGTGGCACGACGGCGGCGAGCGACCAGCAGCTTTCGACCTCATCTCGACCGCGTTTCAGCACACAGCTGGCGTCAAGTTGCCGTTTCCATCATTGAAGAAATTCCTGCGCGTCGCTTTCTGCATCGTCGAGCGACAACCCGGCGCGGCGATGCCGGAGGTCCTCGCCGGCTATTCGATTGGTCGCGTCTTGAGCATGAGCCTGCAACCTGCTGCCTGGCAAAGAATGCTCGCATCCGTACCGGCAAGCGCTCCGTTCGGCAGGAACCACAAGTGAATGCGGTTGCGCAAACAGACCTTCCGCTGGTAACTGCCGCCGCAACGGTTTCGATCGATGTCATTGCCGAATCGTTGCAGGCAGCCATCAAACCAGAACGCAAAGGAAGGAAACGTTCAGCTCAAGCTGGCAAGCAAGCGCTTAGAGCGCTTGACACCGAATCATGGCCCCTTAACGCCCGATGGGTTCACCAGTGGTTCTATCATTTGCTGCATGATCGAAAGCGAAAAATGTCCACGGTCGAACGCTATGCGTTCGAAGTTCTGGACGACATCCTCATCGGAGGTGTCGGTATCGACTTTCAAGGATTCGATGCTGTCGATTTCGAGAATTTCTACCAGCTCGCACTCGACCGCTCGCACCAGCGCAAGGACTTAGCATATAAAGCAGGTCGACTCGATGATCTTCATTCTTTCGGCGTTAGTACTTTCGATTTTGCGCGTCTGCCGGAACCGCTAAGACAGCAATCGAACGCTTCGCATGTCCGAGCCATAGTAATGCCTGAAGTCGTATTCGCTCAGGGGCGAGATCGCGTTCTTGAAGTGACCGAAATCGACGGAGCCGGCCGTCAATGTCTGTGGGTCCTGCTGACCGTCCTGCACCGTGCGGGCCTACGTCGTAGCGATGCGCTGTCGTTGCGAATTGCCGATCTGGATCCGGGTGCCACGTTCTGGATTCGAATTACTGACAATGAGTACGCAGATACAAAGCGTTCCAAGTCGCGGATTCCGCTCACACCACTGTTATTGCCTGAGGAGCGTGAGCGCGTTCATGAATTCCTTTACAACCGGCTGCGATCGGGAGACGGCGGCAGTGCACTCGTATTCCACCCGTCCGGAGCACCCAAGCAACCGTGGAACGGCGATGCGTTCCGGCGCCTTTACGGAAGTTTGATTCGATGCGACCAGACCGGTCGACGTTACACGCCGCACGATTCCCGCCACACTTGCGTGAGCCAACTTCAGCTGGTGATGGCCGATCGCACGTTCTGGACTGCGGCGCTGACACCGTATTCGGAAGAACAGAGCCAGGAAATTCGCGCTGCCCTGTTCAGCTGCACCGAGTCCGGCAAGAACGACTACTGGTCACTGGCCGCCCTCATGTCACATGGTTCGCCCCAAACCACGTTCAACAGCTACCTGCACTACTCACACCTTTTGCTGTTCGAAGGGATCCAGCACATGGAAGCGCCACTCAGCTTCAATCAGATGCGAAACCTGGGTGGCGTTACGGCTCGCATCGTGAATCGCTGGCAAGAAGCGGCTGGTAGTGACGCTCAAGGTGGAGTATCGGTCAATGTGCTGGATTCCCCGCTGTCCGCCGAACTTGAGGGCTACGCGATCAATGTCACCGACAGTCCGAAGGTAATCGTGGCGGATGACTCGAAGTCCGAGTTGTATCGCGCATTCAAGCCATCAACGGAAGATATAGAGGTTGCGTACCCTGCATTGACCCGGCACTTCGTAGTAGGAACACCAATCAGCGTACTGTCTCGCACGTTAGGAATCTGGGAAGAAATTATCGCGACTTGGATTGACAACTCCGAGTTCATCGGGTCGTTGCGGACGCGCAAGCGGAATAGCGGTGCGCGTCGGCACGTGTCTGTGTCTCGACGAAGAGACGGCATTGTTCTCCCACTTCCACCCAAGCCGCGCCATATCTCGGAGCTACAATTGCTGCCCGGCCTGTATGCGGCGGTGGAGCAATCAATGCTGTCGTCTCGGGAGAAATTGAGGGATGTCTGCGCCTATTGGCTCACGCACAGCACGGTCTCCAACTCCGGCTTACCGCTCAATGATCCCGCAGTACTAGACCAGATTCTCAGCTTGTTCGCATCGGTGTTACCTGCGTCGGCCTGGCGGCTGCGGTTGCTTGTAGCAACTGACGAGGATGTCAAATCGGTTCAGCAGGAATGGAACTCCCATCCCGGTCTCCATGTTGAGGTCCGGCGTGCGCAACCAAAACGCCGCTGTACGTCTGTTTGGCTGTACCTCCGCCATCCGGATGAGAAGAGTCTGACGACGATGACCCGGATCGCGATTCGGCGGCACGGCGAGGAAGCCCGACTGCCGCGGAAGTTTAGTTCCCAGCTTCTTCGGTATCTGCTTCACATGACGGCGATCGTCGCTTTCGAGACCGCTGAGTTGCATGAGATGGTGGATACTGGAACGTAGTGAGCATTGTTACCGATTGAAGCGGTGCCCGCAGCGGCGACAGATGACCTCTCGCCCCCATCGGTCTAATTGATTCCTAAATATAGAGCGGTTGTAGACGAGCGCGTAGAGCGCACTCCGAAATCCCATAAAGGTGCCCAGACCGATGCTGATCAGGACAACCGGGATATCGAATGACGACAGCCCGTGAAGCGCTTCTAACGGCAACTTCTCTCCGAGAACCGGTATCAGAATCATCGCCATGACGCCGACGAAGACCATCAACATTAAAGGTACGCCGAACTCGCTCTCTCGCATCGGCGGTGCCAACGACTTTCCGAACTCACTGATAGTTGTGTAGCCACTTTCGCCGGTGCGGACGGATTGTGAATAGGCCATTTCGACCGATTGCGTGTAGTGGCTTTGGCAGCGCGGACACTGCATCGAGTTACCTGATTTCATTGATCGTTGCCTTCGACTGCGGTTTCGTCGGTTGGCCGTGACGGGATCAACGACCAGAGACCGAACACACCGAGCCAAAGGACAATGTTCGCCGATAGATTGGCCACCGTTATCAGCATGCCAAACTCGCTGCCGGTGACACGACCCATGGTTTGCAGTGTGATTGATACTCCGTTCAGGACGAGCCATGCGCTCGCAATGCCCAGAAGGACACCAAGTGTCAGTTTCATTCCTTTCATGGTTATATTCCTCTCAATAGTTGGGTGATGGATCTGTTAACTGTCGCCGAGCGTCAGTTCGAGTTTTGGCGGCGACAGAAGAAGGCGTACGACCAGGTAAACGCCGACGCCTTGTGGCCACGTCAATGTTGGTAGGGCGAAAACGCCCGCCGGCGCCCAGTTCCAGAGCAGCGCAAATGCGGACCCCGCTGCTATCTGCCAAATCAGGGCGAGGCACAGCGTCAGAATGAACGCGAACATTGCGGCCTCCCTGTCTTCGGCTGGTTTCTGCTCGGGAATTTTCCACCGACCATCAACCAGGACCGGTGGGGATCCGTCCCTATAACGAGGAACCCGGACGGCATCTTTAGATAGACCTGAATGCGCTTGGTCGTGACCGGTCTCATGACACAGACCGAATGGCGGATTCGATATCGAACAACACATCGTGCAAACGATCCCGAAGCGCAATCGCCATCTCGCGTCGTGATTCGCTCGGCAGTCCATCCTGGCCGGCGATCCACTCTCGGATCGCGTCGCCGTTGTTGCTGGCGTCATCGCTACCGATGAAAAGGACAAGATCGTCCTCGGCCATATCAATGCCGAAGGTCTTGCAGAGATAGTGCGACACTATCTGCAAAGATTGCGGAGTGACATTACTCATTGGATTCCTCTTTGTTGTGTGAAAAAGACTGGTCGAGCAGACGCTCAAATGCCGAGCCGTCCTGCCTTGTGAGATTGGGGATGAAGCGCGAGTACCGACGGAAGAGCATTTCGGTCGTCGTGTGGCCCAACTGCCTCGCGACCCATTCCGGGTTTTCACCGGATGCGAGCCATAAAGTGGCCGCGGTATGGCGCGATTGGTACGGGCGACGCTTGCGCAACCCCAAGTGTCGAAGGATTGGATACCAGACACGCTTGGTGACATTTCGATGACAGAGCGGATTACCGGCCGCATTACAGAAAACGTAGTCGAGGTGCCCTGTGATTTCGCGCTGTTCGGTCAGAGCTTCGTAAACCGGCGCGGACATGAGAATGTCCCTGGCAGAGCCATCGGTCTTAGTGGCACCAAGCTCGCCATTCACCAGCGCCTGTCGAATCAGGATCTCGCGCCGATCGAGAACAACGTATCGCCATTGCAGCCCGTCAATCTCGCCCGTGCGCATGCCGGTAAAGAAGCGAACGGTGTAATAGTTACGGAAATCAGCGCGCACGCTCGCGAGTATTGTTTGCACCTCTTCGATAGTGAATGGTTCGACATCCGTGCGACCGACAGGAAGTCCCTTAATGCCCGACATGGGTGACATGAAGTCATATCGCAATGCGGCCTCGTCCAGCATCATGCGCAGTGGCGAGACAACGTGATTTACCCTGTCGGGCGATAGCGTCCGGCCGTTCTTCAGGCGTCGTTTGCGCAACTCAGCCCGAAACTCTAGGATCTCGCCGCGCTTGATCTGATCGAGGTATTGCTCGCCGAATCGTGGAATCAGGTACTTCCGGACGGTGCCGCTCGTCGTGGCGAAGTACGACGGACGCCAGCGGACTTCGTTTTCGTCCAGCCATCGCTCTGCAAAGGTTCCGAATTTCGGCGTGCGACTTAGTGCCTCTGCCCTGCGTTCATCTTGCTTGGCAAACTGAGTGACCTTTCGGCTATTTGGGAAATATGCCTGGTAATTAAAGGTACCCAGCAGAATCTCGGCATCGATCTTGTCCAGCACCTTTCTCATCCGACGCCTGTTTGCCTCGGTATCAGACAGGCTGGTTTGCTCACGGCACCGAATACCGCGGTACCGAAAGTCGAGCTGCAGGCGCCCGGAACGGACGTTGATCGAGCCCACGCGGATTGCTCTAGAGACCGTAGAGCGACGCCTGGCGCATGTCCTTTTCAATCGTCTCCCAGATGAAAAGGATCTTGCGGCCGCCGAACGGGCGGAGGTAGTGAACGCCTTCGAGAAGGACAGAGTCCTTCAGTCGTTCGCGTATGGTGCGAACGTCGTACTTGATGCGCTTAGATAGTTCTTCAGTTGTTAGGTAGGTGTGTGCCACAATATCGACCTCTATTCGATCAAAATGACTATCTTTCGGGTTAAATAACCGTATTTCGGCTATTATTGCCGAAAAATGCCCATTGTCAAGTCATTTTGACCGAATTTCGGTTATTTCCTTGGCGCGACAATGATCAGAATCAATCTGTCACGAATCATGGGAGAGCGGCGGCTCAAGATCGCCGACGTTTGTCGTGACACCGGACTAAAGCGGACTACTGTTGCTCGTCTTTACCACGAAGACGTAGTCAAGCTGGATTTGGAGACCTTGGAGTTGCTCTGCGAGTACTTCGATGTCGATATCTCTGACATGCTCGAGATTGTTCCCTAGCCGGTCGACCGGATCGTGCGTCACCGCAAGTTAGCCCATATCCCAATTCACAGTGCGCCCATCCGATGTAGAAACTGTTGTTTGTTGAAATCGCTGCACCTCGCTGCGTATTCCACTGATTCCGGCCACCTGTTCCAGCTGAAGCCGGCCACTTGTT
>CALKYM010000289.1 GCA_938003525.1 uncultured Planctomycetales bacterium
CATCCACCGCCCGATAAGCCTCGATCAACGCTCGCTCGCCCTCCGCGCCGGGCTGGGCGTTGCCGTGTTCCATGCCGACGATGCCTTGCCAACCTTGGTTGTGGAGGTGGGCGAAGAGGTTGCGGTAGTTGATCTCGCCGGTGCCGGGCTCTTTGCGGCCGGGGTTGTCGCCGCATTGGAAGTAGCCGATCTCGTCCCAGCAGGCATCGATGTTGGGAATCAGATTGCCCTCGGTGATCTGCTGGTGATAGATGTCAAACAGGATTTTGCATGAGGGACGACCGACGGCCTTGCAAATCATGTAGGCCTGCGGCGAGCGGTGCAGGAATTTGCCGGGATGGTTCGTGATGCGGTTGAGCGGTTCGAGGACCATCACCAGCCCGTGCGGTTCGACCAGATCGCAACAGCGGTTGAGCAGCTCGATGCAGTTGGCCGTCTGATAGCCCATCGGCAACTTGGGGTGCAGGTCGCCGAGAATGACGGTCATCCAGGTGCAGTTCACCCGCTGGCCGACTTCGACGGCTTCGCCAATTGCCGCCAACACTTGTTCTCGTAGCGCGGAATCGTCGCCCGCGAACGTCGGTCCCTGCGGCACGCCGCGGGTGGCTGAGATCACACCCATCTGCATGTCCAGTTGCTGCATCGTGCGGGCGATTTTCTCTTGCCTGTCTGGCGTACGGCCCTTCATGCCGTTGTCTTCCCAGGCCCGGAAGCCCTGGTCGGCGGCGAAACGCAACTGATCAAGCTCGTCGTTGCCGGCAGAATGTTTGAACATCCCGAAGTGGGGCGCGTACTTAAGCTTGAAGCCCGGGGCACTCGTCGCGGAGAAGCAGCGCGACGGCAGCGCAAAGGCGGCTGCCGTGCCGAGCCCGACTCCGAGGGCCTGGCGACGGTTTACAACAAAGCTCTCGGAATAACGGTCAGACAACTTGCGTGATTCCCGGTACGGGGATGGCGTAGGCGCCGCTTTCGTTCGGCAGTTCGCGTGGTGTATCGCCCCACGAGCGGGCATCGATGGTGAGCTGCACATCGGACGAGAAGGCCTCTTCCCAAGTGACAAGCTGACCCGAGTACGTCGCCAGCCGCCCGAGAATGGCCGTCATCGTGCTTTGCGCGCCGTACTCCGCCTCGTTGTGCGGCTTGTTGTTGCGGATGGCGTCGAACAACACGTCATGCTCCGTTTGATAGGGCGAAACGCGGGCAGTGCCGGAGCGCGGCCGCGCCGATTTCCAGCCCTCGCCTGAAAACGGTTCGATCGATGCACCGCGCGTCGTCAGACTCACCGCACCCTGGGTGCCGTGCCCTTCTTCGCCGACGAAACGCCGGCAGCCGGGAATCTGGCGGCACTGGCTCATCATCTTCGCGCCGTCCGCATACGTGTACTCGACGCAGTGATGATCGAAGATGTTGCCGTACTCGCTTCCGGTGCGCACCTGGCGACCACCACAACCATGCGCCTCGACCGGGTGCGCCCCCTTGATCCAATTGCAGACATCCAGATTGTGGATGTGCTGCTCGCAGATATGGTCGCCGCTGAGCCAGCAGAAGAAGTACCAGTTGCGGACCTGGTATTCGAGCTCCGTCAGGTCGCCGCGCGGGAAGGGCGTTTTAGCGGGAAAGCCACCATCCCAATAGCAACGCAGCACGCGGACATCGCCAATCGCGCCGTCGTGCAGCCGCGCGATGCACTCCTGATAACTGGCTTGATGGTGGCGCTGCAGACCAACGCCTATCTTGAGATTCTTTCGCTTAGCCGCTTCGGCCGCCGCCAACACCTGGCGGACTCCCGGCGCGTCGGTGGCGACGGGCTTTTCCATGAAGACGTGCTTGCCCGCTGCGACGGCGTACGCCAAGTGCTGCGGACGAAACCCGGGCGGCTCGGCCAGAATGACCACGTCGACGCCGCTGTCGACTGCCTGGCGATATGCATCGAGCCCCACGAAGCGACGCTCGGGAGGCACATCAATCTGGTCCGTAAGACCGGCTGCCGACCCTTGACTGACCGACTCGCCGCTGGTCAGCACGTCGAGCGTCGACTGAAGCCGGTCGTCGAAAGCATCGGCCATGGCCCACAGCTTGACGGGGCCGGCTGTGCGCAACGCCTGCACGGTAGCGCCGGCCCCGCGTTTGCCACAGCCCACCAGTGCGATCTTCAGCGTGTCGTCGTCCGCGGCGTGCACGGCTTTGGGGATAGATATCGAGGCCGTCAGCGCGGCGCCGACGGTCGCCGATGTGGAGAGGAACTTGCGCCGTGAGTACTCCGTCGCGGACTGGTTTGTGCCCGCCTCTGCCATGACAAACTCCTCGCAGCGTGTGAGCGTGTGGGGTGCGCTGTCGAATCGATTAGTCGACGAACCGGAAGCTATAGAGATCGCCGTCTCGCACTTCCAAGTGCAAGCGAATCGGCTTGCCCGCCAGGTCAGCCAATTTGCCGTCGCCACTCCACTCGACGGCGGCCGCAATCTGGTCGCCTTCGATGGGCCGACAATCGTCGAGCGTGAAACCATCGATGGGGTCGCCCTCTGCATCTTGTAGTTCGACTTTGAGCTGACCTCCGGCGGCTGCGAAGTTGACCACCAAACGGTTTCCCTCGAACGTCAGCGGCTTGGTTGTCACCGCACCGCCCTCCTCTCCCGCGTGCAGCGAAACGAAGCCGTCGACGCGATACACGAAACGGCGCACGCGGCTGTCCGGGCCGGTGTAGTAAGCCTCGGTTGCGTACACCGAAAGCTCGCGATCCGAATCCGGCAACTGGAGCAGCCCGTAGGTCATGTAGTTGCTCCGGTTGCCATCGCGATCCGCGGGTGCATCCAGAGGAATCAACACCTCGGGCCAGCGACGAAAGTTCAGACCGTCGCGACTGGTCATCAACGTGGGAGCCACTTGTTGACTGTCGGGCAGATAACGCGTCGGAAAACCAAGCAAGATATGCGGAGCGCGGTCATAGGGGCGAATCGCGTTCGTGTAGAGATGCTCACGCTCGGCGCCCGTGTAGTTGAGCCGCCCGGGTTGCGACCAGTGCAGGAAGTCGGACGAGGTGGACATCATGATGTCGCGGACGCCGTCGATGAACTTGCGGTGATAGTCGACGTACAACCCGCGAACGGAATCCCAGAACGCCAGGTTCTGCGAATCGAAGTCGCCGTCGGTGATCACCGGCTTCTCGCTGAGCTGCTCCCAGTGAATGCCGTCGGGCGAAGCGAACACGTACAGCCCCTTTTCCGCTTGCGGGCGACCGCGGGAGATGGCCTTGTAGCGCTGCTGGGGATCGCAATCGGGATTGGTATCCAAGAACGGCGTGAAGCAGTGAGTCCCGACGCCGTTCCACACGATGTTGTTGTGCTTGGAGCCAGCGAACTCGTAGAGCCCCAAGTCGGGCTTCGTCCACTGGATGCCGTCGCGGCTCTCTGCATAGCAGGTCACCTCGGGATGCGTCGCCTTCTTGGTCTCGGTGTCGTAGTGCGAACCGCGGTAGTACATGCGGTAAAGATCGCCATCCTGAAAGATCGAGTAGTACGCGCACGTGTTGCCTTCCCACGGCTGGTCGGTGACGAGCACCACCTCGCGTGGTTCGGGGCGATGTAACTGCAGCGATGCGTCGCCCTCGATGCGATCGACTAAATTGTCATCGACCAACAGTTCGAGCCGCGAGCCGATGGCAATCGCTTCTTGTGCGCACGCCAATGACGCGCCCGGGCTTGTGGCAGCGAGGGTGAACAGGATGAGCGGCGTGATCGCGATGTTACGGTGTGTTCTTCGATGGCTCACTATCCGCACTCCTCGTCTGGATGTTCTCGAGGGTTCAGCGACCGGCTGTCGCGGAGACCTGATGGTGGCGGCGATTGTATCACCGCACACGGCCGCCTGCCGCGAACCCCTCGGGCCAACTGTTGTTGGCAGCTATCGCAAAGTTCTGTAAGGTCGAGACTTGCAGACGCGGCAACCTGGGGGTGTTCGTGCCCTGGTCGCGGGGCGAACCGGCAATGGATGAGCAGCAGATTGCAACTTAGTGCCCGCGGTTTGGGTACTGTCCTATAACAGCGCGATGGCACTGTATCGTTTCGCGTACAGTGCGCCACGCCAAGCTTACGAGCCCCAAGACTGACAAGGTGAAACGATGACTTGCACTCGACTCGTCGCCGCGCTCACCCTGGTTTGCCCGCTGGCTGCATCGTGTTGGGCGGCGAGTCCCGAGATGCCGGAAGTCGATCTGCGGTTCGTCAAGCCGCTGGACCTCGACGGCCGTCCGGTGGCACTTGTCGAAAACGAGAATCGCCAGGGCACGGCGTTTGTGTTCATTTCGCCCGACTGCCCCATCTCGCGGCAGTACGTTCCCGAGCTGAATCGCATCGCGG
>CALKYM010000290.1 GCA_938003525.1 uncultured Planctomycetales bacterium
GGCCCGTACTCGGCGGCTTCCGCGTCAACGACTTCGTCGGCCGGATCGGCCAGCAGAAACCCCAGCCGCTTGATCGTGGAGACCGTCTCGCCGGTGGCGCGGGCCACCGCGCGATTCAGATCGGCCTGTTTCATAGAAAGACTCCTGGTGCAAAGTGGAAACGAAAAAAGCCCCGACAGCCGGGCCGTGGAGACCGGGCTGCCGGGGCAAGACCAAAACCAATTCAACGAGCTACGGAGACTGCACGGGACGCGTCAGCCAGTTCGTTTCGAGCCACCTACGTTCGGCGGCCAGGGCATCACTGCGCAGCCGAAACGGACCCAGCCGCGGTCCTGCCACCGGCGCCAGATCGGCCCACCAACGGCCCTGGTCATCGGGCTCGACATGCGAGCCGCGGGCGATCGCAACGCGCCCCAACGCCGCGAGATCGAGTGACTCGTCATAGAGGCAGCGGACCGCGCCGCCGGGAAGGACGATCAACTGCATGGCGATCCTCCTCGGCTAACGAGGCCGGCGGAGGATGTTCCGCCGCGGCCGATCAACCAGTAGCCCATCGACCACGGACGTGACGGCCGAGAGCTCGGTGGCAACTTGGCGGCGGAGCGTCTCGTTATCCCGCAACTGCTGCGGCTCGATGCCGCGCACCAGGTCCTGACACTGGGCCACCAGTTGGTCGAGCTGCGGGTTGCTGCGGACGTTGAGCTGACCGAAGCGGGCGAAGAACTCGTGCAGCCTGGTGACGGCCGAATCGCGAAAGATCTTCGGCTGGCCGTCGTCAGCGCCCGAGAGCCGCTCGGTGAGGTGCGCGGCCAGCTTGCCCAGCTCGCTCAAGAAGGCCTCTTCGGCCATCCGCACCGCTTCCTCGAAGCGGGCCCGCATGCGGGCCTCTTCCTGGGCGAAGAGTTCCGGGGAAAGCTGCCGCAGGTAACTGGGCGGCTGCAGGCTGGGAAGGTCCCACACCACGGCGAACAGACCGTCAAGCGAGGCCGGATAGTCGGCCTCGTTGTAGAGCGAGCCCAATCTCCGACGGGCCAGCCGCTTCAGTTCTGCGTAGCACCGCGCCAGCTCGGCCACGGCTTCGTCCAGCTCTGCGCGAAGCGTGGTCAGCTGCACGTCGAAGCCGGGGATGTCGTCCCGGCGGATTAGCCGGATGCCCGGCTCGGGGTAAGGAAGCGTCGAGCCCTTGTAGTAGGAAAGAATGCGACCCCGGACGGCGCTGACGGCCTTGAGCGCCGGGTGCCGCAGGTCGAGCAACTTCTTGGTGGCCGAGACGGCATCGCCGTCGGCGCCGAAACTCTCGGCGGCCTGCGATCGCTGCTGGGGCGAGAGCGTCTTGCGAACGCCCATCCAGTGCAGACTGACCCGCACGGCGGCCATCGTGGCCGCCAGCCGCTGGGCCGAAGATTCCAGCTGTTCTTCTGGAGGATGCTCGGTCGTGACAGACATATATAGTTGTCTCCTAGGGTGATGAGGATGGCGGCGAGGCAAGACTTCAGGCCGCGTCGACCGCGTCCAGCTCGAGCTCGTCGACGCGGACCTGCCCCGCCTTGGTCATCCAGGCCACCGGCTTCAGGTGCACCAGCCAGTCCTTGACCGTGGGGATCCAGCCCAGGTCTTCTTTGACGTGCTGCTCGCCGAGGAACCGCGTCGGGACCACCCGCCCCGCGCTGTTGGTGATGGCGGCGCCGAAGATCCGCTCGGCCAAAAAGATGCCTTCGGTGTGATGCCGCAGCGCGCGGTGGCGGAAATCCGGCAGATGCGCCTTCGACTCGTCGAACCACTGATGGAGGGCCAGATAGTCATCGGCGACTCCACCGTAGCGCTTTGTGCTGGAGAGCGCGTGATGGTAGGGATTCATAGCTCGTCCTCCGAGCCTTGGTACTCAGTGGCCTCATACCGCCAGTAGTGGTGCTGCTGCAGCTTGCGGTCTTCGACCAGCACGATGATCAGGCCGCAGGAGCCGCAGTCGATCTCCCAGCCGCTAGGCAAGAGGTCCTCGGTGGCCTCTTGAATCCGCTGGCCGAGATCTGCGGGTAGTTTGATGAAAGGGCACGAGCGGCCGGCCAGTCGATCGCGGCTCCAGACCGTCTCGACGTCGAGGGGCGGCAGCTGACCTTCCGCGTCGCGGCCGATGGCTTCGACCGACTCGATGGCGCCGCTGTCGCCACAGCCGTCGTAGTCGATGAAGACCAGGCTCACGCCCAGTTCCGCCAGCGGCCCGCACAACTCACCGAAACTCGCGCGGGCTGCGCCGGCCCGCTGTTGGTCCCGGCGGGCCAGTTCGGCGAAGAGATCCTCTTGCTCTTGCTGAAGATTCTCCGAATCGGGATCGTCTGCTTGGGGTGTGGGGTCAGCGTCTGCGTGCATACGTTCTCCTGGGAAAGCAGGTGTGCGCGAAGAGAAAAAGACGACCGCCTCAGTTGGCCGACGGCGCCGTGCTGGGTCCGAGCGATGAGAACGCCTCACCTGGTCCGCTGCGGTAGATGCCAGGCTTACTGGCCGACAGGCAGCGGCCATGGGCCCACTTCCGCAAGCCGCTCAGCGATTCGCTGGCAGTGCGGGCCACCGGCACGACGTTCTGCGCCGCCTCCACCAGCGGAACATCCAACAGCGCCGCCAGCCGGCAGCAACTCTTGATCTCGGCCCCTGTCCAGTCGGCGTCGACCGGTCGCCGCTGAAGGGCATCGAGGCCGAACTGGTCGAGGCAGATCTTCCAGATCGCCTTGCGTTCGTTGGCCGAAGGCAGATCGACGTAGAACACGCCGTCAAAGCGTTCCGCCCGACTCAGCTCCGGCGGAAGTTTTGAGATGTCATTGCACGTTGCCACGATGAAGGCATCGCTCGCATGATCCGACAACCAGGAGAGAAACGTGCCAAACAACCTTGCGGCGACGCCGCTGTCGGTCTGCCCCGAGCTGGACAGACCGCTCAAGGCTTTCTCCAGCTCGTCGATCATTAGCACGCAGGGCGCCATCGCTTCGGCAATCCGCAGCGCGCGGCGGATGTTCTGCTCAGTCTGGCCGACCAGCGAGCCGTAAAGCGCGCCGACGTCGAGGATCAACGTCGGCCGCCCCGTCTCGTTACCCAGCGCCTTGGCGAAGGTCGACTTGCCGCAGCCGGGCGGCGAAAGGAGCAGCACGCCGCGCGGTCGACAGCGCGCTGCTTCCCGCGGCCGGCACATGATCCGAGTGCAGAAGCTCTTGAGGGCGTCCAGCCCGCCCAGATCGGCGAACGACTCGCCGCCGCGATAGAGCTGCACCAGCCCGCTCTTCTTGAGCGCCTGGGTCTTCAGCTCCCAGAGCGTCGACGCTTCCAGGCGGCCGTGGAGGACGAGTGCCAGGCTGAACGCGCCTTCCGCTTCGTAGCGGGTCAGCCCCGCCGCCGCGTCGAGGATGCGGTCGAACTCATCTTCGCCGGGCAGCTCGTCCTCTTCGGTGGCGATGCCGCGGGCGATCTCGGCCAGTTGCTCTCGATCGGGGAGTTCGTGCTCCAGGACGACGAACTGCTTCTCCAACTCGACCGGGATCTCGACGACCGGCGAAAGCACGACCACGAACGTGCGATTCTGCTTGCCGGCTGCGATCTGCGTCGCCAGGGCCTGGACGATCTCCGCTGAGCCCAAGAAGCGGTGGAAGTTGCAGAGCACCAAAAGCGCTGCTCCGTCGGGAATCGCCAGCGCATCCAGAGAGCGGATGGCCGCCAGTGGATCGCCCGCTGCATCGACCGACTGCTCAGCGCTGCCCTGCACGCGCAGTCCTCGATCGATGTTCCAGGTTGCCAGGCGCCAGTTCTCTTCGCGGCAGAGCCGCGCGATCTCGTTCAACGCGTCTTCGTGTTCGCACGACTCGATCCAGATGCCGCTGAAGCAGGCGCGGACGTATTCGGAAAGCCTTGCGGCCAGTGTCATAGCAATGATTCTCCTTCGTGAGATGGTTTACGTGTGGCGGCTCCATGCAACTCCGCGGCCGTGTAGTTCGCGGATCGCCCAAAGCCAGGATCGGACCTCGCCTTGCGGATCGCGCTCGCTCAAGAGCTGCGGTGTCATCCGCTCGACGGCCCTCGTGTTGAGCCAGCGTTTGGCGCGCTCGCGATAGCGCTTCTGCCTTCGATGCGGCAACTCATGCCAGAGGAGCGAACAACACGAGCGTTCATGCACGGCCT
Source organism: uncultured Planctomycetales bacterium (assembly GCA_938003525.1). Lineage (GTDB taxonomy): Bacteria > Planctomycetota > Planctomycetia > Pirellulales > JAEUIK01 > CALKYM01. Next base: position 4,162 of record CALKYM010000290.1, read on the forward strand.
GCGCGACGCGATCGGCCACATGGCAGTCGTCATCGATCTCGATCTGTATGTCACTCACTGCCGCGATCGCCTGCGGGTGCAGATAGTTCTCCAGATTCCGCTTGAGCGTCAGCCGCGCGACGCACTCGGGCCGCAGATTGGCCATAGCCACCGCCTCCTGCCGAATGGCGGTCTCGTGGCCCGTCTCGCGATCAAACAGGTGTAACTCGGGGCAGCCCAGCGGAGCCAGACGGCCCGCCCAGCCGCGCGGATCACCGCCACCGCTGGGGATGAGCACCAGCTCGCTGCGGCGCTCGAGGTCACTCACGTTGGGTAACCTCGCATCGTCGCACTGCAGGATGCGGCTGATCCGCCGCAGGAACTCGATGTCGTTTTGGCCTTCGACGACGAGCAGGACGGGACGCGAGTCGCGAACAGGATCGTAAGGCGCGCGAGTCGCCGCACTGCGGTGGCGCGGTGACCGAAACCTGGCGAGCCGCCTGGCCAGCCAGCGCATGCGCATAGATTGAGCCTCCTCAAGTTTGGGGAATGCCGACGACAGAGTGTCGTCGTGAAGAGAGGGTCCAAAGCGGCCCGAATGAAGCCGTCACTCTTGATTGCGCAGCCGGTCCGCTTCATCTGCCGAGGCGTAGTACTCGGGCGTCATTCGCTCCGAAGTTTTCGGGCCCAGAGCCGCTTCGAGAAACCGGCTGGCATCTTGGCAGGTATTGCCAGTAAAACCGCGCGTTTCAATCTGCGTGCTGCCGTCGGGAGCGACGACAACCTCAATGGTCTTCATGAGCCACCTCCCACGTGAACCGTGAGCATGATGCTGCCGTCGGCCAGAGGCTGCTCGGTAACAGAGCAGCCCCTACGTCGTGCTTCGAGCTTGGCCCGTTCGACGGCGTACGCTTGCAGGAACGCGTCGAGGTGCGCCGGATCCCCCCAGCGACCACCGAAGTTGTCGTAGCGCAGCTCGGCCGCCGGGACGCAAACCACAGGATAGCGCCAGCCCGGCAGCTCGATGGCCAATCCGGTCGCCTCGTCATTGAAGAACGTGACCGTGCGCTCATTGGGCGAAGGTAGGCTGAGACGCTGACAGGCCGCGCGCACCGCTGCCGCGTCGCGGACCTGGGTTTGAATAGAAACAACGTGGGACACTAGGTCCTCCTTTCGTTTGGATGCCGTGCATCAACCAGCCGGTGCATCTTCATCAGTGTCTGCCGGTGGTAGCGCGACGGGCGACAGATGCTCGATGGCGGGTGGCCTGTCCTTACCTATGAGACTGGCGGGTCCATCGCCGACGAGCTCTTCGATCAGCATCTCGTTCAGCGCCTCATCGGGCTGCGTTGCATCGCTCGACCGCAGCAGCAGGTAGCACAAGACAAGCGGTGCCAAGCACGCGGCAAGCAATCCGACCTGCATGATCGCGCTGGCGATGATCGGGTCACGATGCCGCTGCTTCGCGATCTCGCGACGCTCGGCTTCCAGTTCGTCTCGCTGCTCGTCGACCGCTTCGCGTTGACTCTGAAGGCGTTCCTCCATGGCGATCATGCGATCGCCAGCGGCTACAACTTCCTTGTTCAGTTCGGCCATCGCGCGGTTCTGCGCGGCTTGCTCCTCAATGGCCGTCGTCGCAAGGTTGGCAACCAGCGGATCATTTGAACTACTGCACGCCGTCGCCACGCCGAGCAGGATGAGCGCGGGAACCATCCGCGCTAGGTTGGTCTTTTTCATGGGCTCTCCAGAATCTGAGAAGGCGCGCGAGCAGCGCCTGCAGCGCAAGCCGCAAGCGCCGCTCGCGCAAAAACGCGACCGTGAGGAAGACAGCCAGCACCGAGCTGGTCAGAAGGGCAATCGTGCTAGTCATGTAGTCTCCGGATCGGGATTGTTAGGACGAATAGGTGGCATGGTAGGCGGCTCTCTGAGTCGGACGCTCGGATGTGACGCAGTGCTTCTGCACTCTCACATCATGTACGCGGCGTGTTACGTGCCCGTCCGTGCGCTAGCAGTCGCAGAGCGGTTTGCATCGCTGTCGCACGCATTAGCGCGATCAGACGCGGATTGTTCACGAAGCCAGACGCCAGCCAGCAAGCGACCTACGAGTTCGGCCAGCTCGTCCCGACCGCGCTCGATATCGGCGCCGGTGGACGCGGCGTCCGGATGTGAAGCATCGTCGAGAACTTCTCGTGCCATGACTTCTCCTTTCTTGTCGAATGAAAGCCGTGTGGATGACTGTAGTCCGCCGCTTGGCCAGATCGGCGCGAACATCGAGACGCGAACTCACGGGGGCTGCGACCGCAGCAGAGAAGCCTTCGCTTGCGCAAAAAATAGGCCGGCATGATGCCGGCCGGTTGGGCTTTCAGGATTGATGTGGGTGTTTCGGCTACTCTTTCGCAGCCGACTTGCGTGACAGCGTCTTGCGGCGGCTGCGGCCGTCGGGTGGCGTCAGACCGCGTGACGTGTACCAGTGCTGAATGGCCCGCGTGATCGTGTTGGCACAAACCCTAAGCTCAGTCGCGATCTCGTGGTACAGCAGCCCGGTGTCTGCCAATTCTTTCGCGCGGTCGGCGAGCTCGATGTGCCGCGGCACTGCCCGCTCCCGCTCGAGTTCGGCTCGCCGCTGATGGCCGCCGGCGCACACCTTGCCCTCGCGCTGGTAGGCAGCATCCAGCAGCCGGCGGGCACGCGTCTTCGAGCAACTCAACTGGTCGGCCATCTGGTTGATGTACAGGCCTTGTTCGTCGAGCTGTAACACCAGATCGAGTTGCTCGGCCGGGAACTCGTCTTCGCGGAAATCGACCTCGATCTCGACTCCCGCTGCGCTCTCTGCTTGCGGCTGCCCGGAGGCCTGGGCAACGAGGTAGGGAAGCAGTGCGACTTGGAACCGGCCGACGAGCCAGCCGCGCCCGCGCCGCCGTTCACCTCGCTGAATGACCTCGATCCGGCCGCCGGTGAGGCGGCGGATCATCTCGCGCACCAGCTCCGCATCGTCGGCGCGATCGGATGCGCTTGCAGTCTGCAGGTGCTTCGCCAGTGATTGAAGCAGCGCTTGGGCTTCGGCAACCGTCGGGACGTTCGGCGGCCGCTCGGCGGCGGCCCGGAGCGTCGCCAGTTCGGACTGGAGCTCAGCGCGTTCGGCTCGTCGTTCACGCAGGTGACGTGCGGTCTCTTCGCGATCGATATCTGACTCGCCTGGACTGTCGACGAGCAGCGTGATCGACTGGGTCAGCCGTCGAATCCGCGCTTCGAGTTCGTGCACGTGAGTCGGGTCCGGGCGCTGGGCTTCCGCAGCAAGCCGCTGGCAATCCGCCACAATCATTGCCGGAAGTTTCGGGTCACCGAGCATCAGCTCAGCCAGCCGGTCGCAGACGCGCTGGAGTGCAAGCGTCCTCTTGAGCTGCGTGTACAACGGGCGCTGCTCTGCCGGCACGCCTTGGCAGTCGCGACAGAACATGTATTGCCCATGAACGCCACCGACGTAAAGCCGCCGGTCATGATCGGGGCAGAGCAGCAGCCCGTTGAGCACCTTGGGCCGTGTTTGTCGAACACCATCGCGAGGGCGTCGCCCTCGGCTGTTGCTGTGCTCGACAAGTCGCGCTTGTGCGGCGTGCCAGAGGTCGTCGTTGATGATCCGCAACTCCTCGCGCTGAGCCGTTTGGAGTGCATCCTCACGCGGCAACTGCCGCACGTAATCCTTGCCCGCCTGGTAGACCCCTTTAGTGCGCCCGTACTCCCAGTGCCCGCGATAGCGCGGATTCTGGAGCAGGCGACGGATGGGCAGGCGACTCCACTTCCCAGACGGCGAGTTCGGAGGCTGAGGCGCATTGGGAAGCGAGTTCATGAGCTGCACGATGCGCGCGATCGACCGCCGCTTCGTCACGTACCAATCGTAGATGCGATGCACCCACTTTGAGGCATCTGCATCGATCGCGATCCGCCTGCGCGGCAGTCCGCGTCGTGTCGGACGGCCATCCGTCTCGACGCCGTGATAGCCCAAGGGCAGCTTGCCCGTGACGAGCCCATTCAGAAAAAGGCCCTGTTGCGCTGAGCGGATGTTGGCCGCGTACATCGAAGTTCCCGACTCGTCGACAGCCGCATGGATCTGTAAGGGCAGCCGCCAGGAGTCGCCACTCGCCGTGTCGATGTTCTGCTCCACAAATATCGCGCGCAGATCGCGCGCAACGATCTCTTCCTCGATAAAGAGGCCGGCGAGGTACGCCTTGCGGAAAAGCCGATTCGTCGCGAAGACAAGCAGTGCGTGGACCTTTCCGCTCGCCAGCACTCCCTTGAGCGCGTTCAGGCCTTCGCGATTCTTTCGGTAGCCGCGAACGGCCTCATCCACGAAGATGAACTCGCGCGGAACGAAGATCCCACGCTCCACGGCAGCATCCAGCAAGGTGCGAACCTGGTCCGCGATGCTGTGCTGAAACCGCGTTGAGAATCTCGCGTAGGCAGCGCCGGTGCACTGTGCCTGATCACGCGGCAGCCGCACGTGTGCAGCGGCGACGAGTTCGTCGATCTGCCTGCTCACCTCGTCGTCGGCTTCGCCGACTGAGCCTTTGGGTTGTGGAAGTCCAGACACCGAGGCTGACGCCCGATCGCCGGACGGTGGCACCATATCGCTCCACGCTGCAACTCCGTGAGAACAAGGGACGCGGTCGCCGATCGACAGCGGTGCGGATTCGTTCGTCATGATTCTCGACTCCGAAAACTTCTTGGCTGCTGCGTAGGCCCGACGTCCTGTCGAGCCTCCTAGAGATTACGAATCGCGCGCAGCGGCCGTTGGTTTACCTGACAGACTACGGCCAGGGACTCGCGCGGCGCTCGCGCCGCGCGATCCCGTATTCCATGTGTCGCGAGACGACTGCCGAGCGCCTCGTGGCTCCACAAGAGGTGCGTAGGGAGTGGTGGCCGTGGCGCGGCTTGAAGTGGCGATGGCGATTAAGAATGGGCGCTCGCAGGGGCTGGCGGTCCGCCAGGACTCGTCGTAGTCCTCGGACGAAGCGCCAGCAGTCTGGCGAGTACGTATGCGGCGGTAGTTCGGCGCTGAGGTGAGGTGCCAGCCGGCACTTCGGCCTTCACAGAGCTGTGGCTGCCGCGACGAAAGGTCGACTAGTCACGCTTGCGACGAGATAGGTGTCGGTGCAGCCGCACTCGTAACCAACCGCCGCCCAGCATGGCCGCTACTGCTATGGGACGGGTTCAAACCATCGCGGCGCCTCAGGATCGGGTTGCTGCAGGCTGCGGCGCGCGGTTGCCTGGCGGACTGTCGGTTGTCCGCTAGGAATCAGCTGACGCACTATGTCGACGCGCAACTCTCCAAGGCAGCGGCGCGAACTGGGATCGATGTGTCAGAGCCATGGAGCCGAACGCAGTTGCCAAGGCGCGATTGACTCTGAGGCTGAAGTCCTTCCCGCGACAAGGTCTGCGATCGCTAAGATCCTTCACTACTATATGAGTACCATAACCGTCGCGTAGGACAGCGGACGGGCGGCGCTACAATGCCGAACGTCGCGCAAGCCCCCTTGCACAAGGAGTCCTACGATGTGGCACGTCGGAGTGGATCTACACCGAAAGACAGTGGTGATTGCGGCGGTGCATGACTCGGGCGAAGTGCGCCCGCCAGTGCGCTGGGAAAACTCGCAGACCGAGGAGATTCAAGGCACCTTCCGCGAATTCGGCGAGTTCCGTGTGGTGGTGGAGGCAACCAACGCCTATCGCTGGTTCTACGAGCTCATCGCGCCATTGGGAACGGTGCTTCTCGCACATCCGCTGCGCCTGCGCGCCATGGTGCAGAGGCGCAGCAAGACCGACAGGCTGGATGCTCAGCTGTTGGCCAATCTGCTTAGGATCAACCAGATCCCCTTGGCCTACATCCCGCCGGACGAATTCCAAATGCTGCGCGACCTGACGCGGCACCGCGCTCGCATGGGTAGGGGACTCGCGTCGGTGAAGACATCGCTACGCGCTCTGCTGGCTCGGCACAACATGCAGCCGTTGTACAAGTATCCCTTCGGTCCCCGCGGTTTGTATTGGTTCTCCAGACTAGACTTCGGAGCGGTGGACAATGCGGTCCGCGACGAACTGCTCGATCGCTTCGGGCATTACGCGAAGCAGATCGAGGCGCTCGATCGAAGACTCAAGGAGCTAGAGCCACAATATCCGCAGACGGAGGTGCTCACCGAGCTGCACGGCATTGGGCTCTACTCAGCAATGGTCGTCATCGCGGAGCTCGGGGATCCCAGGCGTTTCCGGCGGGCGAAACAAGTAGCCGCCTACTCGGGCCTCACAGCTCGCGTCAACCAATCCGGCGACCGCTGTTACCGCGGCCACATCTCCAAGCAGGGATCACCGTGGCTGCGATGGATCCTCGTCGAAGCCGCCATGAAGCTGGTGCACAGGGATGTCGCGCTGGCGAACTTCTATCATCGGATTCGCAAGCGCTCCAGCGCCAAGATCGCACGGGTCGCTGCCGGGAGAAAGCTGGCGGAGATCAGCTGGAGGCGGTTGCTGCGATGGTATCGGGAGCATGAACGGGAGACGGTAGCGGCCTAGCGCAAATCATTGAGAAGCGGACCTGCGGCGCGCACGCAGAAGGCGGAGCTCGACCCGGAAAATCGTGGCTGGTGAGGTTCTCGCAACTTGCACCGTTTATATGAGTGGGTGACTTCCGCCGGTGAATATTACGATGTGCGACGGCCTGCGCCGGACGGCACGGATGGGTGACTACGACATGCGCGTTGTCAGGCCAGATGGTCGAGACACGAGTGCTTCAATAGCAGCAGCTTCCCCTATGTATATTCCACGAAATCGCCGAGTTTTTAGCTCGCCGATCTCGTGCAGCTGGGATTTATCGCGTGTGTGCCAATCCCGAAGCCGTGCTCGACGAAAGAGCGAGGCGGTGACCAGTCGCAGAAACCAGCCACCGCCTGCTTCGGTCTTGGCCCCTGGGTCGGCGCTCGGGTCGCGTCCCCGCGTTGCCCTATCCTCCGCCCAGGCCAAGTCACATTGTAGCGAGAGCGCCCGGTATCTCGATCACCGCACAACCACTTGGCGAAAACTGCGAGTCAGCAACAACTTGACGCGACGGTTATGGGTGACGCGCCGTAGGCGTTTTTTTAGGACAGCGACCATGAGCAACGTGATAGCGCCGTAAGTGGCCATCCGCGGCGCCGTCGCTGTCGGTGTCTTCGCATCGCTCGTGCCCGAGCATTAGGCGATCCACTCGCGTAGCTCACCGCTGCCGGTGACCTCAAAGATGCGGATCCGCTCAGGCGGTAGGACGAGTTGCTGAGTTGCTACACCAACGACCTCAATCATCTCGCTCAGCTCCCTTGGAAATCCCTGCAGCGCACGCAGGCGTGACTTGCGCTTGGTCACGATGTCCGGATCGACTTGTTCTCCGAAGACACAGGCATCGATCGGCAGGCCCGCCTTCGCCCGCTGAGCTAGTTTCAAGAGGAACACCCAGAGCGCATCGTGCTTCTCCCAGTCAACGTCGATCGGCTGCCCATTCCAGTACGCTTCGCGGGGCTGTTCAGTCAGCACTAAGGCGCCCGCCAGGGTTGCCTGGTCAATCGCCTCTAGGGCATCAGAGCTCTCTCCGATTTCGCGTAACAACCACATGGAGTCGGCCTCGGACAGGAAGCCGAGCATCCGACCGACTTCGATGAGTGCGCGCGCCTCCGAAGTGCCGCGCAGCTTCGCCCAGATGCCCGCTGTGCCGTAGCGGCGGTAGGCAGCGGACGCGTCATCGCCCAGGCAGTCGCGATCGTGCTGGGTCAGGCAGCGTTCCCAGAACAGGTTTGCACTGTTTGTGCGCTGAACTTGCCAGAGTAGTTCGCGGAGCGCTTGTTGTGCCCGCGGTGAGAGTGTGGGGCGAGTTGCTGTCGTCGACATCTGAGTCCTCCGTTCCATTCGAGCCGAGCCCAAACGTCGGGCCCGCGTTCCTTCCTTCCACAAACCTATGCGGTCCGGCTTCCCAGAGCTAGGCGAGATCTCTAGCGCACCTGGTGCCTCGCCCGAGAGACAGGGACAGCCTTTTTCTGAGAATCGCACCGTGCGAGCGCCGTGCGATTGACGTCCAGCAGAATCGATGCAGAGACGACGGACTTCCGTCGCGCCAGTGTTGCCCGAATCTGCTGGCTGCCATGTCGACCGAGTTGCTCTCCACCAAGGACGCCGCGCCACGGCTGGGCATCAGCGTGCACACGCTGTACGGCTGGCTAGCTGCGTCACAGGCGGGCAGCTTCGCAATTCGCGGCCAGCAGGTTGTGATCGAGCACTACCAGGGCGGGCGGCGTGGCCAGGGGCGGATCATGATTCCGGCCCGCGAGGTCGACAGGCTCTTGGACCTGATGCGCGTCACGCTGAAGCCCACGCGGGCCAGGAAGCGCCCGACGAAGAAGGCTGCGCTAGCGCGCATCACTGTGCCGCTGGGCCGTCCCGAAGATTGACGAACCAAAACCCTTGGCGGCAAGGCCGCGCGCGGCAACGCGGGGCCAACTTCACAAGCCCTCGGATGCCGATCGGTGTTCGAGGGTTTGTCATGCGCGACACTCCGGGGTCATCCCGCGACCCTAACCCGTTTTTGCTTGCCCAGCGCCGCCCACAGTGGATCGTTGTACTGGTCGGCCCAGGCCGCGTAGTGCCGCCAGCAGGTCTGTGGAGTGTTTCCCATCAAACCGGCGAGCACCTCGATCGTGATCGGTTGCCCGGTGTAGTAGCCGCTCAAGTGCCGCTTGGCGAACGTGTGCCTACAGGTGTACATGCAACGATCGGCGGGTAGGCCGAGACGGCCTCTCAACTCGCGAAACCGCTGCACGCTGTTACACCGCTTCCATGCTTTGCCGCGCGTCGTCAGGAACAGAGGAATGCCGGAGCCCTTCGGTGCCTTCAGCGCCAACACGCGCGTGACGGCTTCCATCTCGTCGCAGAGCATGATGCGTCGATCGCGACCGGTCTTCTTGCCCGTCTTGTGTCCGCCGCGGCCATCGGGCGTGCGCGCCTTGAGCAAGTAGTACATGCCCTGCTCGGTTTCAACCACGTGGTCGGCCGTCACCTTGGCCAGCTCGGAGTAGGGGCGCGCACCTGTCAGGATGCAGGCCTTGATGAACAGCCCGAAAGCCTCGTCGGTTGCTTCGTACATCGCCCGCTCTTCCTCCGGCGTGAAAGCCGTGACGCGCGGAGTCGCCGTCGGCTTCTCAAAACCGGCCAGCGGGTTGGTGTCGAGATCGTCGAAGTGGCAGCAGTAGTTAAAGGCCGCCATCACCGACCCGGCGACGTTGCGCTGCGAGTTGTGGTTCCACTTCTCGTGCTGTTGCAGCCACTTCCGCAGGTGCTTCTTCTGGAACTCGCAGACCTTCAGCGCGCCGCAGTAGCTGCAGAGGTCGTTGAGCCACTTCTCGACCTGCTTGGCCCAATCGGGATTGGCCGAACGATGCAGGTCTTGCAGGTACACATCGCAGACGCGGGCCACAGTCCATTCGCCCGACGCTGCGGGGCTTGGGGAAGCCAACTCGTCGGCCAGCTTGATGCGAGCGAGAGCGCGGCGGGCCGCCTCCTTGTTCGCCTTGCCGCGAATCCGCTCACCTTGCTCATCAAGCAAGGGGACGCGCTTCTTCGTGCCGGGCTCGGTGTAGTACCAGCAGTCGGTTTGTTTCCAATGCCAGGCGGAGCCGTGGGATTGGCGCCGCTGCTTTCGAGTCCTTGCCATCGATCTTGAACCCCTTTCATGATTGGCCCAGTTGCCGCTGGGAGTTTGACGTTGTGATCCAGGTGAGTGAGAATCGTCTCGGAGCCGGTTTCGGTTCCTTGCCGCCAAGGGGCCAACAAACGGGTTGCCGCCCGTGGCCCCTTGGTCTTTTTTTGCGCACCGCCAGAGCGGTGCGGGACAGCGAGAACTCAAGCGCGGCGCATGCGCTGCTGAAGAGAGGATGCATCGTGCTTCAGCTCCTTACCTCGACGCAGGCCGGTTGCCGCCGGTCATTCCTGCGTCGTTTGCTACACAGATTAGCTACACTCGCCGTCTTGGCCGGTGCAGCCCTCGTTGCGCAAGTAATTTGTACGGCAACGGCTTACGCCGAGTCAAGCCAAAGTCCCAACATCATCTTCATCATGGCCGACGATTTGGGATATGGGGATGTGGGG
>CALKYM010000291.1 GCA_938003525.1 uncultured Planctomycetales bacterium
TGGCGCGGCCGCTTAGAAGCGGAAATGCAGATGGGCGTGCGGGCCGTGGTGCCAATACCGCGGGTAGCAGTGCGGATGGTAGTGATAGACGCGCACCGGTGCGGGCGCGACGTAGACGGGCGGGCCGGCCACAACCGCCGGCGGCGGCGTGAAGGCGCCCTGATTGGTCATCTGCTGCGCGGCCACGACAACTCGGTCGCTCACCCCACCGTTGCGCAGCGCGATCAGGCCCTGGGGACTCAGATCGAGCCGTGCACCATTGGAGCGAATCGTGCTGATGATCACGTCATCGCTGAGGCCCGCCTGCGTCATCTGCGCGAGCTCGAAGTTCGTCACGGCGCGGGCGGCGGCTTGTTGATTGGCCTGCGCCGCAATGGCGGCTCCCGTCGCCGCGCGGTTGTAGTCGGCGTTGTCTTTGGCACGACCCAGCACATTGCCGGCGATCGCGCCGACGCCGGCGCCAATCAATGCGCCTTCGCCCCGATTGCCCTTGCCGCCGATGATGGCCCCGGTGATCGCGCCCAGGGCTCCGCCGCCAAACGTCCCGCCTAGCGTGTCGTTGTGGTAGTAGTCGGGGTCGGGTACATGGTAATACTGCGCCATGGCTGGCGACGTGCTGCCCAGCGCGGTGGCAGCCATCACTGCCAGCACCAGAGTCCGCAGCCGCGGCTTGGAAGCGGTCGCCATCGCAGTATCCTCCATGAAGCCGCCGGGTTCGGATTCCCGCCGGCATCGAGCGTGCGCGAATCTACTCCATCAGATTCGTTATCGGCTCTTTCAGTACAGGCACATCGACAAACCCGCAATGCCAACCGCAGGCGCGTGCCGCCACAAACTACGCAACCGCCCACCGCCGGGGTCGCGAGAATCCGCTCCACCTGCGTGCTAGCAGCACTCGCCGCGATTTGCGATGTCCTCAATTGGCAGCCAAGCTAGCATGCGAGCCGTTTGGCAAGAATCGGACTTCGGACGGAGAGCAGACGATGCCCGAGGTGCATCTAGGGCTGCAGCGTATCGCTCTTATAGCGGCCTTGGTTGCTTCCCTAACCCTTTCGCCGCAGGCCGGCTCGGCGGAACCGGCAGACGAAGCACGCAATCCCCGCCGGCCGAACATTCTTTGGATTGTGGGTGAGAACCTTTGTCTGGATTTGGGGTGTTACGGCGCGCAGCACGTCGAGACGCCGCATTTGGACTCTCTGGCCGAGCGCGGGGTGCGGTACACGAACGTGTTTTCCACTTCGCCGGTATGCGCGCCGAGCCGCTCGGCGCTGATGACGGGGATGTATCAGACATCGACCGGCACGCATCCCATGCGGTCGCATCGCGACGACGACTTTCGCTTGCCGGCCGGAGTGCGGCCGCTGACGCACCGCCTGGCGGACGCCGGTTACACGACGGCCAATATCACACACATCGGCCAGCGCGTGGTCGGCACCGGCAAGCTCGACTTGAACTTCGTCAATGAGGGGATGATCTACCAGACCGACGATTGGTCGAGCTTGGCGGCGAGCGAACCCTTTTTCGCTCAGATCAATCTGCCGGAGGTCGAGTACGACATCTACGATCACAAGTCGGCCGAAAAGCAGCGGGTGAAATGGGTCGGCGAAGACTGGCACCCGCAAGTCGCCACCGCCGACACAGTCGAGCCACCGCCTTACTATCCCGATCACCCAGTCGTGCGCGAGGAATGGGCGCGGTACTTGAACTCCGTGTCGGGGATGGATGTCCGCATCGGGTGGATACTCGAAGCACTCAATGAACAAGGATTGGCCGACGACACGATCGTCGTTTTCTTCGCCGACAACGGCCGGCTCGAAGCTCGCGGTATTCACTGGTGCTGGGACACGGGCTTGCACGTGCCGATGATCGTCTGCTGGCCGCAGAACTTCCCGGCACCTCCGCAATACGAGCCCGGGAATGTCGACACACGACTGATCAGCCTGCTCGACCTGGCGGCCACCACATTGTGGATGGCCGGCATCGAACGTCCGGCCGGGATGCAAAGCCGACTGTTTTTGGGCGAGCAGGCCGACCGGTCGCGGAGGTTTGCCTTCAGCGCGCGGGATCGCATCGATGAAACGGTCGTGCGGCAGCGATCGGTGCGGGACGCCCGCTACCACTACATCCGCACATATACGGCAGGCGCCGGCTTTGCCACACTCAACCGCTACAAAGAGAAGTGCTTTCTCGTGAAGCCGCTGATGCGCGAGCTGCACGCGGCCGGGCAACTTGCCGGACCTGCGGCGGAACTCATGCAGCCTCTGCCTGGAGAGCTGCTCTACGACACGCAGAGCGATCCGCACGAGATCGACAACTTGGCGGAGTCGAGTCGACCCGAGCATCGCGCCGCACTGCTGCAACTGCGGGCGGCCCTCGACACATGGATCGTTGAAACTGGCGATCTCGGCGAATGGCCGGAGCCAGCCGATGTCGTGGCGCCCTTCGAGCAAGAAATGCACGAATGGTTCGGCACGCCCGAGTGGTATCGGGGCCCGTAAGCACTGCTCGCGCGCTGGGAGAGTGATGGAGGCCGTCCGTCGCGTAGCGCGCCTTTACGCCAGCGTGAAATCCGGCAGCCGGACGATCTCGCCGCCGCGCGTCGCAGATTCATGTGCGCAGATGCCAACGCACGTCCAGTTGGCGCTGGTCACAGCATTGGGCCAGGGATCGCGGTCGTCGCGTAGGGCACTCAGGAACTCGTTCACTAAGTGCGGGTGCGAGCCGCCGTGTCCGCCGCCTTGGATGAACGAGAGATGCTCGGCGTCGTGGATTTCCTGCGGCAGCGTGAATCTGCGAATCGCCTCGGGCAACAGGTGCGCGTAGTCGGGCACCTCGACCTTCTTGGGGATCTCCGGCTCCGGCTTTTTGGCCGTGTGAATCACGTGCGGTTCGTTCTCGACCAGCGTCCACTCGAAGCTTTTCTTGGTGCCATAGACGTCGAAGCTCTCGCGGTACTGCCGGGCCACGTCGTAAAGAAATCGCCAAATGTGCGCCGTCAGGTCGCTGTCCTTCACTTTGATGTGACAGGTCTCGACGGCGAAGCG
>CALKYM010000292.1 GCA_938003525.1 uncultured Planctomycetales bacterium
AACAAGGTAGCCGTAGGGGAACCTGCGGCTGGATCACCTCCTTTCTAAGGATTCCCCGCACCGGATGGCGACATCCGTTGCGGTACACATGGACCCAGTACTTGGGCAACAGATAACTCTGCGGAAGCAGGGTGGAACAACGCACTCAACAGTGCGCGTCGTGCGAAAGTCCGACAGACTACCAACACGCCAAAAGCACAAAACCCCTCGGGAGCGAGCCACTCCCGGGGGGTTTTTTGTTTGCGCGGGAAGTTCGACTCAACCTGTGGCGCAGCTGTTGAAGCGGGCAGCGCGGTGACGTCGGGCCGCCGTTACCGCTTTGTTCCAATCAGTTTCGAAACCATCACGGCCAGCCCCCCGCCGCCCGCGTTGTCTCAGGGGAAGTCGACGGCGGGAACCGACACATCGAGGAAGTGGCACAGCGGCTGCCAGCCGTCGGTGATGTTGTATGCGAGCAGTCGCTCCGGCGGGATGACCGCGCGGACGTGGGCCAGGTGTTGCTCGTAGGCGGGGATGGCTCGTTCTCGGTCGGGTGGCACGCCGCCCAGGCGGTGCATGATGGGTTCGATGACGGATAGGGCACCGCGCACCCGGGGCACGAAGCGAAACATCCGCAACCGCGCGAGCACTTTCCAGGATCGCTCGATGCTCTCGAACCAGCTCTCGGCGTCTCGCAGCGTGAGCAGAAACCGCGCATCCGGGAAGTCGCTGACCAACTGCTCGACGAAGAAGCACATTGGCCAGCCGATGGTCGCGTCGTAGCCGGCGAAGAGTATCTCCCAGTCTGGCGTCGGGCCTCCCGACAGTGCCGTGCTCCAAGCTGCCGCGTGGTCTCCGCGGGTTATGACGTCCTTCATCCCGTAACACGAGAGCCCCAGTTGGCCCACCGCAGCCGCTACCGACTGCGTACCCGTTCTGCCGACCGAAGCACCAATCAATCGGGGAGGCATGGTCTTGGTTTCCAGTCGTTTCGCTCACCGTGCGAGACGCTGCACCGCGCGGCTCAGCATGGACTTGTGGCAGGTCGAAACCGGGCTGTCAAACAATCGGACGAGCGAGCGGCAGCCGGCGAGCCTGTCGACGAGTGAAGCTCTTGAGATGGCACGCGGCGCGGAGCGCGCTTGGCCTGGGACGGAGCGCTGCAACGATTGCTTGTGTGAAAGACGCAGCAGTATCGCCTATGTTGATGAGTCCTTTGCAGGTACGACATGCCTCCCTTACAGACGCGGAGTCGCGCCAGCATGCAGCACGAGGCTGTGCAGACTGAAAGCCCGAAGGTCCTGCCCGACCGCAAACCGGCGGACGCCGCTGCGCCTCGCGACGGTGAGCTGACCGTCATTTGGACGCTCTGGCTGACCTACGGTGCGTTTTACTTTTGCCGCGTCAACATCTCGGCAGCCGTGCCCGGCTTGCAGGCGTCGACTGCGGAGGGTGGGCTTGGACTCGGGGCCGATACGGTCGGCTGGATTCTGGGCTCGCTGAAGATCACGTACGCACTCGGCCAACTCATCAACGGTCAACTCTCCGAGCGGCTGGCTGCCCGCAAGATGCTCGCCATCGGCATGTTGGGCTCGGCCGCGTTGTGTGTTTGTTTCGGGGCGGGCACGGCGGCCTACTTTCTCCTGTTTGTGTGGGCGGTGAACGGCTATTGCCAGTCGTTGGGCTGGACGCCCTGTGTGCGCGTGATGGCCAATTGGATTCCGGTTGGCCGCCGCGGGCGGGTGATCGGCATCATCGGCACGGGCTACCAGGTGACTGCCGCGCTTTCAATTATCTTGGCTGGCTACGCGGCCGAACTGTTGGGCTGGCGCGGCGCGATGTTCGTGCCGGCGGGCGTATTGGCCGCCTGCTCGATCGTGATGCTGCTGTTCCTCAGGGAGCATCCCGACGACGTTGCAGCCGAATCGGCATCGAAATCGAGCGCTGCGGCCGGCAAGAAACGCCCGTTCGCTGAGACGGCCTATTTGACGCTGACGAATCCCGCGTTGTGGCTGTTGGGCATCTCGCTGGGAATGCTCAATGCCTGCCGCTACGGCTACTCCGACTGGGGGCTGGCGCATCTGAGCGATGTGCAGGAGTCAGCCCTGGGTAAATCGGCGCTCAAGATTGCCGTGCTTCCCGTCGGGGCTGTGGCGGGAGTCTATCTCTCCGGTTGGGCCACCGATCGGTTCTTTGGCAACCGGCGGGCGCCGGTGATTTGCGTGCTGCTGGTGCTGTTGGGAGTGATGACGCTGTTCTACGACGCCATGGCGCGGACCAGCGCCACGGGCACCGTCATACTGCTGCTGTTCATCGGCTTCTGTACGTTCGGTCCACAGGTACTGCTGGTGGGAACGGCGCCGGCCGACCTGGCGCGAGGCGGAACATCAGCGGCGGCGGCGGGCTTCGTCAACTTCATGGGTTATGTCGGCGCGGCTTTGGCAGGTGACGTGGCGACCGGCTACCTTTACGAGAACTACGGCTGGCAAGTCGCCATCTATGCGTGGGCCGCGTGTGCGTTTGTCGCCGCGATGGCTGCCGGCCTGTTGTGGAACCACCGTTCGGAAGTCGCCTGATAGCAAGCTATTCGAGATACTGCGGCCGCCACCATGCGCGTCATCATCATCGGAGCCGGGCGTGGCAGGCGGCTGATGCCGACCACGGCCGACACGCCCAAGTGTTTTGCCGAGGTCGAGGGGCGGCGCATTCTCGATTGGGTTCTGGACGCGTTTCGCGCCAACGGACTTGATCGGTTCTGTTTCATTGGCGGCTACCGCATGGACGTGGTCCGCCGCGAGTATCCCGAGTTCGAGTTCCGCGAAAACACCGCTTGGGAGCACAACAATATCCTCGAGTCGTTGTTTTACGCCGAAGACTTGATGGACGAACCGTACATGTGTTGCTACAGCGACGTGCTGTTCAACAAGCACATCGTGGCTGGCCTGTTGGCCAACGATGACGACATCGCGCTGGCAATCGATACGGGCTGGCTTGCGCGATACGAAGCCCGCACCGAGCATCCGTCCGACGATGCGGAGAAGGTCACCGTCGATAGCGGCGTCGTCACCCGCGTTCACCGCGGCATTCCGGAACCGGAAGCCTACGGCGAGTACATCGGACTGGCCAGATTCTCAGCGGCCGGCGCCGCCGGTCTGCGCGAACACTACCATCGGTGTCGTCGCGAGTTTGCCGGACGGCCATGGCGCGAAGCCAAGGTGTTCGAGAAGGCGTACAAGATCCATCTCTTTCAAGAGATGATCGAGGCCGGCCAGCGAATGGTTCACGTCGATACGCCGGGCGGTTACATCGAAGTCGACACGCAGCAAGACTTCGAATATGCCCGGCAGTACTGGACATCGCGGCATCTCGACTGCTGAGGTGAAACAGGGGGTCAGGCACATTTTCCACATTTTCGGCGGCGGCACTTCTGGGCAAGCGAGGTCTGCCGGCCGAAACATGAGCCAGACCCCGCGCAGGGAACGGTTACTGGGTGAGGTGTGAAGATGAGTGAGCGCGTGTTGTTTCCCGCGTCGGTGATTGGCTCAATGCCCCGCCCGCACTTTGTGCGCGAGTTGATCGCCGAAGATAGTCCCCACTCGCCGGAGGACTATGAGCGCATGATGGGGGCGGCCGTTCGCTACGTGGTTGCTCTGCAAGAGTCGGCCGGTCTCGACGTGCTTTCCGACGGCGAGTGGTGGCGCAAATCGTACATCGGAGTGATCGCCGAGCTGGCGCACGGCTTCGAGCTGAGCACGAATCCCGCCGACGGGCGGCCTTGGACGATCGTCGTGGATGAGCTTGCGCCCAAACAACCGGGCTTCATCGCCCAGGAGATTCGCTTTCTCAAACAGTTGACCGACCGGCAGCTCAAGGCCACGTTGCCCGCGCCTGCCTTGCTGGGAGAGCGGATGTGGGATGCCGAGAGATCGTCGCGGGCCTATCCATCGCGCGAAGATTTTGTCCGCGCCTGTGTCCCGATCCTGCGGCGCGAAGTCGAACTGCTGCGCGACGAAGGCGTCTCGATCATTCAGGTCGACGACCCACACCTGTGCTTGTTCGTCGATCCGGAAGTACGGTCACAATACGACGACCCGCAGCGGGCATCGGACTTCGCCGTCGATATGGACAACCAGGTCGTCGATGGTATCGACGGCGTCAAGCTGGCCGTGCACCTGTGTCGCCGCGCCGGCGCGCGAGCGCGGGGCGAAGCGGAACATCGCGGCGGCTACGACCCGATTCTCAAGCAACTCGGCCGCCTCAAAGTCGATCACATCACGATGGAGTTCACCACGCCCGGCGCCGGCGACATGTCGGTCTTCAAGGAACTGCCCGAACACGTCGAGGTGGGACTGGGCTGCGTGAGTTGCCAACCCGGCCAGGTCGATTCGGCCGACACGATCGTCGAGCGCGTGAAGATGGCGCTCGAATACCTGGCGCCCGAGCGAGTGACGTTGAACCCCGATTGCGGCTTCGCTCCTGGTTCGGCCGCAGAAGTCAGCATCGACGAAGTCTACGTCAAACTACAGAACGAAGTTGAAGCGGCCGGTCGACTGCGAGCCGAGTTCGGATAGTCCAAGCTGCGGATGGGCGACGTGCGGCATCGAGTGACGCATATAGAAAGTGGGACTCGCATGCCTGTATAGTTTTCGCCACGAGGGGACCTGGTCGATGCCGGAAGTCGATGTCACCACCGAGATCGTGATCGCTCGCCCGCGCGAGCAGGTGGCTGCGTTTGCCGCTGATCCGGACAACGTGCCAGTCTGGTATGTGAACATCCAGTCGGTCGAATGGAAAACGCCGCGTCCGGCGGCGCTGGGCTCGCAGATTGCCTTCGTGGCCCAATTCATGGGGCGGAGGTTGGCTTACACCTATGAGATCGTCGAGCTGGTGCCGGGCGAGCGGCTGGTGATGCGCACGGCGGAAGGTCCGTTCCCCATGGAAACCAGCTATACCTGGGAGTCGGCCGATGGTGCGTCGACGCGCATGCAACTGCGTAACCGTGGACGTCCTTCCGGCTTCTCGGCATTGATTGCGCCCTTCATGTCGATGATGATCCGCCGAGCAACGCGCAAAGATCTCGCACGACTGAAGCAACTGCTGGAAAGTGAGGCGTCTGTGCACACGTCTGGGACGTCTTGATCACGAACACTCGAGAGACGGCATGAAACGAAGACATTTCTTGGCGGGCCTGCCGGCGGCTGTGTTGGCGGGCGGTTGTTGGGGAGCGGCCCACAGTGAACAAGAGCCCATTTCAGATCCGCGCGTCGAGCGCTACCGTGAGGAAGCGGTTGAGCAGTGGGAAGCTACCATCCAGAGGTTGGAAGCGCGAGACGAAGCCGAGACGCATCCGGCGGACAGCATCCTGTTTGTGGGCAGCTCCAGTATTCGCCTGTGGGCGGACATCGCTGCCGACATGGCGCCGTATCATCCGATTCGGCGTGGCTACGGCGGTGCGCGTTGGTCCGACGTGGCGGTGTTCGCCGAGCGTCTCATCGAGCCGCATACGTTTCGGGCCGTCGTGTTCTTTGTCGGCAATGACATCACCGGCCGCGCCGTCGACAAGTCGCCCGAGGAGGTCGCGCGGCTGTTCGAATACGTGTTGGGCGTCGTCCGCGCACACAACGCGACGGCGCCTGTGTTCCACGTCGCCGTCACACCCACAGCGAGCCGCTTCGCCGTATGGCCTCAGATCAAAGCGGCCAACCGCGCAGTGCAAGCTGTCTGCGATGCGGCAGACGATACGTACTTCATCGGCACCGAGAGCATCTACTTGGACGGTGAAGGCCAGCCGCACGCGGAGTTGTTCCTGGGCGATCGACTGCACCTCAATCGCGAGGGCTACATCCGCTGGGCGGCCGCCATCAAGTCGCATCTCGACACCGTGCTCGGCGGAGCAAGCTGACAGATCGCTGGGGCTGGTACATGCCGCCAACCAGCTAGTGGAGCGTCAGCGCGATTCATTCGGGCGACGCGCAGCGAACGCCAAAGACGCCAATTCTTTGGCGCAAACACCAACTTCGTGCTCCGGAGAACGGCTCCAACTCGAAGACTAGGTGCGGACGTAGCACTACGCCCCGCCGGACTTGATCCAGCTCGTGTCGACATCAACTCTCCGCAGGAAGGCACTCAGTTGGCCCGTGTGATGCTGCACGTGACGGATGTTGCAGATGTGCAGTTCACCGCGCGTGACGGGCTGCCAGCTAAACCCGGACGGTTCTGAGAACGACGCCGAAGTCTGCGCCGCGATTATTTCGGCTGCCTTCCTTTGACAGAAATCGACATATTCGAGCAGTTCGGCCTTGTTGAACAGACGGCTGGGATACTCGTTCTTCAACTCGTCCCATCCCTGAGGATGAATAGGTCGCAGTGTGAAATCTGTTTCAGATGGCGATAGATACAAGTCGGCATAGCAGAGGGTGTGATAGGCGACCTGCCAGAACGGATACTTGCCGACAACTCCTGTCCAATGTTCGTCGGGACATCTTTCGATGCATTCGCCGAGCATAGCCAGCGTTGCGGCAAACTGTCGCTCGAGAATCGTCTTGATTTGCTCAATCACGGTTTCATTGGGCGACGTCGTTGTCGAAGCACCCGGCGATCCGGGTAAATGTGCGCCCACGGTTCATATGGACGCTGAACGTGGCTGCGTTCACTGTTCGACGCGCCTCGCGGGCTATCATGGGCGACGTCTTGCCCCTTGCAGCAGCAAGCAAGTTACTCACGACCGTCGCGCGCCCGCAAGAACTCCGGCGGGAAATCGGCGGCTTCTGAGCCACTGCGCAGTCGCAGGTGCGCGCCTAGGCCGCGTTTGTGGCTGAAGGGGACGCGATTGGCTTCGGCGGCTGCGAGCGCCTCGTGCAACTCCGTCCGCATCTGGCGGATCACTTTCTGGTGCGACGGGCTGAAGATCAGATTGTGTTCTTCGTGTGGGTCGTTCTTCAGGTCGTACAGTTCGTCGACGTCCCACACGCCGTGGTACTGAATGAACTTGTACTGCTCGCCGCGGAGGGCGAACGTGGTGGGTGTGTGGGGAAAGTTGTACTCCCAGTAATACTCGTACAGCAGATGCTCGCGCCAGTCGGACACCTCGCTCTGGCCGGCGGCGAGCTGCAGGAAACTCTGGCCGTCCATTCGCTCGGGAGTCTGTAGCCCGGCCGCGGCGAGGGCCGTGGGTCCGATATCGATATTGGCCACCACCTGATCGATCACAGTGCCTGGTTGCCAGAGCTGGGGACAAACGCCCACCAGCGGCACGCGCATCGATGCTTCATAGGCCGTGCGTTTGTCGATTAGACCGTGTTCGCCCCATTGGAAACCGTTGTCGCCCATGTAAAGCACAAGCGTGTTGTCGGCCAGATCGTTCTCCGCCAGCCAGGCGCGCACCCGGGCGATCGATTCATCGACGCTCAACAGCGCTTCACAATAGAGACGATAGTGCTCGGCGATGTCGGTGTCCTGGTGATAGGCGAACTCGACGCCGTGCCAGCTATTGCGTTGGTTCTGCGCCCACATCGGCAGTCCGCTGTCGGCGGTGACCGGCGTCATGGTCTGCGGCACGGGGAACGGCTTGTCCTTGTATCGGCCTGCGTGGCGCTGGGCCGGATGGAACATGCCGTGCACGCCCTTGTGTGAGAGGTACATGAAAAACGGCTTGTCGCTACCTTTCACACTGCTCTCAAGCCAGTCGAGGGCGTAGTCGGTCAGCTCGTCAGTGATGTAGCCCCGCTGCGGCACGGCTTCGCCATCGACGTTGAGCGACCAGTTCGGCCGATTCTCCGGCGGGTAGTAATGTCCTTGCCCGCGAAACGAAACCCAGCGATCGAAGCCCGGTCGCGGCGCGTCAGAATGACCGCCCATGTGCCACTTGCCGAAGAAGCCGGTCTGGTAGCCGGCCGCCTGCAAGTACTGCGGAAAGAAGATCGTGCCCGGCCGGGTCAGCACGTTGTTGTCGATCACGCCGTGGTGGTGCATGAACTGCCCGGTGAGGATCGACGCCCGGCTGGGCGAGCAGAGCGATGTGGTGACCATCGCGCCGCGAAAGTACACGCCCTCGCGCGCCATCGCGTCCATGGCGGGAGTTTCCGCCCAAGGATGACCCAGAAAACTCATCACGTCGTAGCGATGATCGTCGGAGAGGATGAACACGATGTTCAGCGGCTCGGCGCCGGGAATCTCGGGCAGTTCGAGATCAGATGCCGACAGCGACCGCACCGTCGAGAGGGACATGCAAATCAACAGCAGCGGGAACAACAGACGGGACATGGACTCATCCGAAAGTGGGTGAGAGATCTGAGCGTCAAGACGTCGCCCAGTGTAGTCGGGATGGGCAAGCGATTCAGCAACCCCAGAATCGTGGCAATCGCTCCGCGTCGGCGTCGCCTTCCGCTGCATACATCGCCGCGACGTCACGCCTCGTTCTTGTTGCCCCGAGGGCGGCGGGAGTTCGTGCCTGGCGACCGTTCAGAAGTGCCAGTAGATGACAAACTCAAGCGAGTTGAAGAATTCGACGTGCGGGTTGGCGGCGTTGCCGGATACCTGGTGATTGACGTACTCAAGGTAGAAGTCGACGTTCTTCGTCACGGCGATCGTGTTGCTCAAGACGACCAGGTTTTGCATCGCGTGGGGATTGTCGTCGATCGTAGCCGAGTAGATGAGCCGCGAGGTCATGGGGCCGAAGTCGTAGTCGGTGCCACAGAGGAAACCGGTGATGCGATTGCTCGGGCCGCCGGAGACGTAGCGCGCAGGGTTGATGATGCCGAAGCTCTGCAGCCCTTCGCCAAACACTCGCCAGCGGCCGCTGGTATACGTCACGTCGACCGCGTACGCCGTCGTGTTTTGACTGGCAACATCCGTGCGGCTGCTGTCAATCTCGCCTACGAACCCGGAAACTCCAATCGCCAGACTGCGATCTTCGCCGAGCGACAGATTGGGCACGGCGCGGAGCACCAAGGTGTTGCGCTCGTTGAAGCCCGGCACGCTCTCGGCGTCGGCGCCGCCGAATGATCCGTTGACACCGTCTTCGTGGACGAAGAACTGCACGAAGGTATCTAGCGTCAGGTTCTCGTCGAGCGAACGGGAGCGTTCCCAGGAGACGCCGTAATCGGGGTCGAGCTTGAATCCGTCGAAGTAGGGGGCATTGCCAAAGAAGACTCCGTCCCAGTCGAGGCCGAATCGTTTCCAGATCTGGCCGGCTTTCAGAGTGCCGTGTTCGGCCGACCGTAGGTAACCGTACGCTTCATACGACCAGAAGTTGTCGGGGAAGAAACTGCGAAACGGATCGCCGTCGCGGAGCCGGTACTCGAGATGTCCGCCGATGGCCGTATCTCGCGAAAGCTCATAGGTCGGATCGGCCGTGACAAACCACCAATAGGTGCCGCGCAGGCCCTCGATGCCGTACCCGTCGTTGCTGCCGACGAGATCTTCGTGATACCAGTGCCAGGCTCCGATTCCGAGCGGCACGTGCCAACGCTGTTTGGTTTCTTGCAGGTGGTCGTAGAGTCGGGTGACGAAGTCGTTATCGAAGGCAACCTCGCGGTCGAACCAGCTAGAGCGGTCGCAGAACTCGCCGCCGCCCTCACAACTACTCGCGCTGTTGATGCGAGGAGATGCACCGTGGGAAACCGTGGACAGGCAGAGCAGCACAGTAGCCAGTGCGGCACGGTGACAAACGGCGCGAAGTGATCCCCATCCCTCGAGCATGGTCGTTCCGCGAGTCCGCAATCGTTGAGTAGCCGACGCCGATGGCCGTTCGGTAGAGTCGCCCGGCTGTCCAAACTGCTGTTGCCCCAAACGCTATCGCATCGGGGGGCGGCAAAAGGGAACATCGACCCATGAAAACTCAGCCGGGCAGGTATTTTGCGGTGGCTCGTCCCAATCCGCCCCCTTGGACCCAATTGGAGTTCACTTTGCGGCCTGCGTAGACTTGCACGTCTCTCCCGAGGCGACCAGAATTACCGAGGCGTCACGAATCGTCCCGCAACCTGGGCAACGGCGCGGCGCCGCCAGATGCGTAGAGGCACGAACGCCAATCCAGGAGATCTCCCCGATGAGAGAAGCGGCGCGAATGAGGAATGTGGCAGTCTGGACGTGCGGCCTCACTGCGGCGCTGATGGTTGGTGCCGCCAACGCCGAAAAGCCGGCGTCGCATCCGGAACCGGTTCGCATCGGCGCAGTCGCTTACGCGCCCAGCGCGGTGACGATCTTCGAAGGCATTCGCCGTTACTTGGCCGACCACGATTTTTCGGTGGACTACGTGCTCTATTCGAACTACGACGCGCTGGTCGACGCGCTGGACCAGGGCCACATCGACATCGCGTGGAACACGCCGCTCGCGCACGCCCAGTACCACTGCCGCAACGGCTGCGCCAGCCAGACGCTCGTGATGCGCGATGTGGACGTCGATTTCCATTCGGTGCTCGTCGTCCGCAAGGACTCGGGCATCGAGTCGCTGGCCGATCTTTCCGGTAAGACTCTTGTGTTGGGCAGCAATCAATCGGCTGAAGCGACCGTCTTGCCGCGTCACTATTTGCAAAGTCAGGGCGTGGAGTTCGGCGAGGTGAACATCTTGAGTCTCGACGGGAAGGTCGATCTGGAAGGTAATCCCTGCGCAAGCGAGCGACACGTGCTGGCTGAAGTGATCGCCGGCCGCGGCGACGCGGGCATCATCGGGCGTTATCTGTGGGAACGCATCGAGGCGGGCAACGTGGATGGTGGCGACCAACTCGTCGCAGTGTGGCGTTCGCCGTCGTTCAGCCACTGTGTGTTCACGGCACCCGTGTCCTTTGACCGCGAACTCGGTCAGCGCTTCACCGAGTTGATGCTCGCGATGAGCCTCGAAGATCCCGCCACCGCCAACGTGTTGCGGCTGGAAGGCGCCAAGCGCTGGGTCGCCGGCAGCCCCGACGGTTTCGTCGATCTGGTCGAAGCGCTGGGCGGGCAGCAATAGGGCGTTTTCCAATACCTTATTTGGTCGGCTTCGGGTGCCACTGCTGGCTCGCCCAGCAGTGCCGCGCGCGGGATTCGCACTTGTAGGCAAGCCAGCAGTGGCAGCCAGCGCCGGTTTTGCAGTGCCCAACAGCGAGTGGTCAGCGCTGATCGGCTGACGAGTTGCCGGGAAGCGAATCGTCCGCACGCTCAGTCATTTCGCTGAGCGTGCGGCGCAGCGCTTCATACTCGTCGCGGCATTCGGCGCAGACGGAGAGGTGTTGCTCGATGGCTTGCAGGCCGGCCGGGATCGTATGGCCGACCAACTGCCGCTCAGCAAATTCGGCCACGGCGGCCAGGCATTGCTCGCAGTTGAGCTCAGTGTCCTGCGTCTCGACCAACAGCCGCAGGAGTTCGTGCAGTTCATCACGTGAAAGTGCCACGGCGTTG
This sequence comes from uncultured Planctomycetales bacterium, assembly GCA_938003525.1. Classification (GTDB taxonomy): domain Bacteria; phylum Planctomycetota; class Planctomycetia; order Pirellulales; family JAEUIK01; genus CALKYM01. The sequence continues at coordinate 11,353 of CALKYM010000292.1, forward strand.
CCCTCAAGGGGTGATGGTCGACTGGAAATCGGCCGCCGTATACCCGGCCGCCAGCAGGCTGGTCTTGAGCTTCTTGCGAGCATCGTGCGTCAGCTTGTAGATCGCGTTGCGATTACTGCCGAGCTGGCGGGCAATTTCGTCCTGCGGCATGCCTTTCATTTCGGCCAGCAGCGCCGTTCGCTGGCGCTCGGTCAGGTCGCGATGGATGAGCTGGTGGACCAGCTCGAAGACCGACTGTTGCGCCGCCTGCACATCGGGAGACAGTTCGCGATCGACTGCTTGCTGAGGCGCTGGGCCGGCATCGTCGGTCAGCGCGTCGAGCGACACGTCGCGCCATCGCCGCCGCCGCATCTCGCCCGACGCCACGCGAATGGCGATCGAGACGGCCCAGGTGAGGAACTGGCTGCGTCCGGCGAACTGGTCGAGACGGTCCAGAATACGCACCAGCGCGTCTTGAACCGCGTCGTCGAGAAACGCATCGTCAACGCCCGAGCGGTCGCCCAGAGCCTTGCCCAGTTGGCGCACCAGGCTCTCTCGCAGCTGCGCCAGGGCCGCATCGCGCGCTGGCCCTGACGATTGCAAGTCGGCGATCCACTGGGCGTTGTCACGCGGCATAAGCGCAGCCTGCCTCGCTGTGCGCTGACGTTCAAGTGGGTGCGCGCCACAATCGGGCGGCGTGCGCCCGCCGGCAACCCTTGAGTTTACGTTGTGCCCGCATCATGTCTCGCAACGACAGGCCCGGGCAAGCGACCGGCACACCAGGATGCCGGTCGCTGCCGACGCCTCCTCTCCGATCAGGTGGTCGCCAGTTGCGGAGCGGCCGGAAAGTCCACTTCGGTCTGAGCGACGTGATTGAGGTAGTTGGTGAACAGGTTCAGCGCTACGTTGGCGACGATCTCGGTGATCTCGCCGTCGCTGATGCCCGCCTCGCGAACCTGCTGCACATCTTCGTCGGAGACCCAGCCGCGCTCGCGGACGATCTGTTGGGCGAACCTCAGTACGGCCCGCTCTCGCTCGTCGTCGGCTGCGGCGCGTCGGGCGTCGGTCGCCTCCTGTTCGCTCAGTCCGGCCTTTTGACCCAGCGCGGTATGCGCGGCGACGCAGTAGTCGCAGCTGTTGGTTTCGCCCACGACCAGCGCGAGTTGCTCGCGCAGGCGGGCCGGCAACGCACCGCCAGCCAGTGCCTGGCTGAATCCCAGATAGGCTTTCGCCACCGCCGGCGAGTTGGCCATCGTGGCGATGACATTCGGCACCACGCCGAGCTTCTTCTCGACGGACTTGAGCACTTCGGCTGCGGCGGCGTTTTCGGAATCGGTCGTCACGGGTTGAAGGCGGGGCATGTTGATTCTCCTGAGTGGCTTGAGGCTGGGTTGTTCTCGCTGCTACACGTCTGACGGCTTCACGCCACAGATCCTTACCTCGCCGTGCTCGTTTTTCGGCGGCCGGGCGGGGAATAGTCTCTGAATATACGGCGATTTCAGAGATTCGTGCAGTAAGACATCACCACCAGATCGCACCAATCAAGTAGCGGAGGCAAGAAACGACAACGATCACTTGAAAGGAGCTGGCGATGAAAGGCAATCTGGCAACGACATTGGCATGGGTGTTTGCGGTGGCGTTTGTGGGAGCGACGGTCTCTGCCTACGTGCCGAATCCGCTCGTCGGCGAAGACGCGCTGTTCGTGACCAACCACGCCCACAACATGGTGCACTTGCTCACCGCGGTCGGTTTTGTGGCCGTCGCGTTGGCCGGGCAGACAGCGTCGATCCGCTTCATGCAGGTGTTTGGCGTGGTCTACGCGCTGACGGGAGTCGCCGGCTTTGTGGCGTTGGGCTCGCAGGCCGAGGGCCACTTGTTGCACATCATCCACATCAATTGGCTCGACAACTTCTTGCACCTGGGCCTGGGTGCTGCGATTGCTGCCGCAGGCTGGTTCGCCAGCAAGGACGCCCAGCAGACCGTCGAGGCAGCCGCCGCGGCTGCGTGAATGGGAATCCGCAACCCCGCAAAAGCAAACTGCCGTCACCAACTCGTCTTGGTGGCGGCAGTTGCTTGTTTCATGCAGTCGACGCGCGCGGCTAGATCACGCTGTCGGTCTCTTCTTCGCCGGCTTCCACGTCGCTGGCCAGGTCTTGGCCGAAGGCATAGAAGAACCAATCGAGATCGCCCGCATCGCCGACCAGCGTGTCAACCTGGCCATCGTCGATCACGGTGACGCCGGGCGTCAGGGTATAGGGATCGTTCAAGCCGCCGCCAAAGAGGATATTGTTCACGCGCGTGGCGTAGGGCTTGGCGCTGATCCACTCCTGGTGGATGCGGAGGAAGCCCTGCGAGGGATTGGTGAAGTTAAACTGGTCGCCGACGAGCAGATCTTCTCCGGCTTCGCCGAAGAGTTGGTCGGCCCCGAAGTAGCCAAACAGCACGTCGTTGCCGGCACCGCCGTGAATCGTATCGTCGCCGTCGACGAACCGGTCGCCGCCCAGCAACAGGTCGTGCCCGTCATCGCCAAACAGCAGGTCGCCAGCCGTGCCACCCACGATCACATCGTTGCCGGGACCGCCGTGAATCTCGACCGAAACACCGTCGAGGAATTCGGCCCCCAGCACATCGTCGCCCCCATTGCCGTAGACGACGATCTTTCCGGTCACCGCCGCGCCGAAGGCGTCGAAACGTTCGACCAGCGCCAGTCCTTCGATTTGGGTGAAGGCAATCACGCTGCTCGGGTTGCCATAGAAGAAGACGCCGTCCAACAAGTCGGTGCCGCCGTAGAGCAAGTCGGTGAGGCCCGTCTGGGCGTTGGCTTGCAGAGTGAGCGAGACGACGTCGACCGAGTGCAGATCGAGCACGCCGCCGCCGCCGTCTTTGTCGACGGCTTCGACGCGAATCGTGTGGTTGCCCAGCGATGCGAACGTGTGTTGGTACTCCGTGCCCGAGGCGCCGACGACCGTATCGTCGTATGTGCCGTTGTTGTCGAAGTCGAGCAGGAACGTGAAGCCGGCCGCCTGATCGGCGGGGCTCTGGTCGGCCGCTTCCAAGGTCAGCGTGTAGGGCGCGCCCGGTACCGAGACGCCTGCCCCGTTGGCTGTCGGCCAGGGTGCCAGATTGTTGATCGTCAGTGACGTCGTGTCCTCGTAGGTCGTGCTCGACGTCGTTGTTCCGCGCACCGTGGCAGTGAAGCTGCTGGGGCCATCGTCGATGCCCAGCGAGACCAATGTCGACCAGGTGACCAGCGGCGTCAGGCCAGTCGCATCGCCGAACGTGCCGTCGTTGTTGAGGTCCCAACTGTAGGTGTCGCCCGGCTGCGGGTTCTGCACGGTGGCATTGAGCGAGACGTCCTGACCCTCGAATGCCGAGTATGGCCCGCCTGCATCGATCGTGGGCGGGATCACAATGCCGTTGGGCCCGCCGGGCGAAGCGTCCTGAATCGTCCAGTCTGCGCCTTGGTCGGTATCGGTACTGATCGAATCGCGGCCCAGCACCTGGGAACCAGAGTACGAAGGCGGATCGGTGCCGGGAATCCAGCCGGTTCCGGCGGGCGGCAGCTCGCTGGATCCGCCCCAGCGGAAGAAGTCGATTCCCACGCCGGTCGTGTTCACCAGCGCCCCCGAGCCGCCACCGGTCGACGTCCAACTGATATTGGAATTAAAGAACAGATCGGTCGCGGTGTTGGTGCCGCTGGTTTCATGCAGAACGACGTAGGCGCCTGGGTTGAGCGTGAAGCTCGGCAGCGTGAAGGTCGTCGTCGTGCCGCCTGAGGTCTTGGCGATGAACTGGTAGTTGGTCAGGTCGACCGCGAAGCTCTCGGCGTTGTAGAGTTCGACGTAGTCGTTTGCGCCGGGATCGGCCTCATTGATGAGGATGTCTGGCGGCGGAATCGCGTTCAATGTGAAGGTCCGCACGTAGTCGTCGCCGGCCGTGCCATTGCCATCGCCATCGAGCGCCGTGCCGAATGGATCGACCAGCCCGCCGGAGACGGCGCGGAATTCGTACAGGCCGTTGTTCATCGAAGCACCGACTGCCAGGATCATGTCGTTGGTGCCGATCAGGTAGTCAATCGCCGGTACCAGCGGGATCAGCTCGTTATCGCCGGTCGTGCCCAGGTCGTCGTCGGGACCCGCCCAGGTCAATTGCCAGTTCTGCGCGTCTTCGATGGTCGTTTCATCGAAGATACTGCCCAGTTCCACCGTGATGGTGAACAGCTCTGAAAAGAGCGTGCCACCTTCGGACGGCAGCTCGCTAACGTCGTCGATGCGCGGTGCCGCGATCGTATCGGTCAGCGCGCGAAACGAATTGACACGTCCAGTGCCGATCAGACCGTCCAGTCCGGGATTCTGCGCGGAGATGTCATCGGTCGTGCCCAACAATTGGGCGGCGACTTGATCGCGCGTCAAACTCGGATTGGCCGACCAGATGAGCGCGGCTACGGCCGCCGCATGCGGGGCAGCCATGCTCGTGCCGCTCTTGAAGTCGTAGGTGTCGTTCGGCTCGAGCGAGAAGATCGATGAGCCGGGCGCGGATACGTCGATGCCCGTGCCATAGTTGCTCGAACCCGACTTCACGTCGACGTTGTTCGTATTGGCGACGAACAGCGATTGGTGCAATGCTTGCCGCGGCGGATTCAACTGGCCGTTGTTGCCGGCCGAGTTGAAATGCAAGGCGCCGGCGTCGTAGAGGTACTGCAAGGCCGACTCGTACGTGGGATCGCCCACCCGGCCGTCGACGTTGAAGCTGGTGTTGACGATCTTAGCGCCGTTGTCGGCCGCGTAGCGATACGCACCGGAGTAGATGGCCGAGGTCGGCGAGCCGGAGATCCGCAGCGGCATGATCGTCGCGCCGCCCGCTGTTCCCGCTACACCCACGCCGTTGTTGATCTCGGCGGCGATGATGCCCGAGACGTGCGTGCCGTGGTCGGAGCCACCCGACTCGTCGGGATTATTGTCGTTGCTGGCGAAATCCCAGCCGCGAATGTCGTCGATAAACCCGTTGCTGTCGTCGTCGATGCCGTTGCCGGCGATTTCGTCGGTGTTCGACCAGATGTTGTTGGCCAGGTCTTCGTGGTCCCAATCGACGCCGGTATCGGTGACGGCCACCACGACGCTGGGATCGCCGACCGTGATGTCCCAGGCGTCGAAGTTCTGCATCAGCGCGTGTTGGTACTGGCCGACGACACCGGGATCGTTGGGTACGAATTCGAGCTGTTGCTCATAGATGTAGTTCGGCGCTGCCCAGGCCACGCCGCCGAGCGGCTCGAGTTGTTCGATCAGGGCGAGCGAGTCGACTTCGGAACCGAGCGAGAAATGCACCAGCGCGACGTCGCCGTGCGCATTGTCGGCCAGCGAAAGCAGATGCTCGGCCGTGTCGAAAACGCTCGGCGTGAAGGCCGCGGGCCAGGCAATGGCGGTCGAGAGCGTGGCGAGCTGGCCAACGTCGTTAACGCCGCCCAGTGCAACGATCACATCGCCCTGCACGTACGGTTGCGCCACAGCGGCCGCAACCGCTGCATCGGCCAATGCGTCGCCATCCAGCGAGAACGGGCTGGCCGAGAGAACGATGCGCGGTTCCAACCGCTCTTGTCCCCTGCACGCGGAACGTTGTCTGTCGTGCGCCCTGGGGCGCCTGCGAGCCATCAGCATGACGTGCCTCCCGATGGTGACCGAAGCGGGCCATAGCAGAGGCGCTTCACGCATACGGCGTGGGGACGACGCCCCCGAATCTCCCCCGGGCTTGTTGCGGAGTATATACACCCATTGCCGATGGCGAAACCGAGTTATTCCACGGCCGCCGAATCGTCTGCTGCGATGCGGCCGTTCGTAGCTGCTTTCTGGACCTTTGTATCGCCCGCAATCGCCGCGCCGCGAAGAGGGCTTACCTGGGTGGTCAACGGTCCAGGTTGGCGGGCTCTGCCGCTATTTCGACGAGGGTCTCGCGCCCTGCATCTTGTGCAACGACGTCGGCCGATTTCAGATCGGTGCCCAGCTCCCTCTCGGGCCGCGGTAGTGTGCGCCCCACCAGTCGATCGAAGTGACGCAACGTCCACCTCCGCGCGCCCACGATGTTGATCGCCAGCGCGATCCAATACAACGGCAGCACAACGAGCGCCTCGTCGTCGACGTGATTGTCGAGCAGGTAGATCATCCAGAAGCCGGGGTTGGTAACGGCGATCGCCATCTCTTCGTCGCGCGGCTCGACTAGCAACGCGACAATGCCGACAACGCTCATGAATGCAAGATGAACGACAATTAACAGGGTGCCAATCGCTGCCGCGCTGGTGCTGCGACGCGCCCACGCGATGACGGCGGGCAAGAGCACCAAGGAGCCGACAAACAAGATCGGCGCGGCGGCCTCTTCGAAGACCAACAGCGGTAACAGTCCGAACAACATCAACAGGCCCAGCGCCATCGTCGGAATCAGGGCTTCCGGCACACTGCGCGCGGCCAGCGAGCACATCACGCCCTGGGTACTGAGCAGCGCGCAAAACAACGCCGCCGAGATGAACGATCCAATGGCGCCCCACAACCCCACGGCTCCGGTCAGCGTGAACATCAGGCTCAGCCCAACGGCCGTACGAACAATGATCTTGAGATGCTCGCGCACGGCCGCCAACGTCCCGAAGAAGAACTCCCGCGGACGGAGCATCGTGGTGAGCGTGATTTCGAAGAAGCCACGCCGCAGGTCGCCGACGAGACTGCTGGCGGAAATCACGGCCACGAACAGGGCGATGCCGGCCCAGACGCACGATAGAAAGATCATGGCCATCTCGTCGTCGGCCAGGTCGCTGGCATCGTTGATCAGAACCAAGACGATAAAGATCACGACCAGCGCGACGCCACCCCATTGAATCCGCCGCACGTGCCCCTCGCGGTCGTAGGGCAATGCCTGCCGGGCACGGAGCCAGAGCGGATTGCGCACCGGAAACGTCCGCCACAAGCGGGGAGCGCGGACTCTTCGCCGCCGCGCAGCCCAGGCTCGCAACGAACCAGACATCTCCTTCCACCACGCAACCAATCCGAACAGCCCGAAGAGTCCTCGCGGTGTGGGCTTTGTTCGCAATCGCGCCGTGCCGCGCCAGAGCAGTAGGCCGCTGAGCAACAGAGGCCAGACATAGAGACCTAACAGATACCATTCACCGATGATTTGCCGAATCTCTCGATCGAACTCGGGAATGATGCCGGGGAGAAATGTCGCTACCGGATTCGTGAACGCGATCACGGTTCCGACGCTCTGTGCCGTCGCGACACTGACTAGGCCAAACGTCTCCATGACCATGACCACGACCATCGGGAGGGCCACGATCTCGACGCCCAGCCACCAGTAGGTGCGCAACAGCGCCGCCATGGGGCCACCGCTAGCCGCCGAAAAGTAGATGGCGTGCGCGCCGGCAAAGACCAGCGCCAGCAGAGTCGCTGCAAACGTGAGCCAGATGGCACGGGGATCGATACCGCCGAACAGCGAGATCAGGCTCAGCACCGGGACGCCGCTGGCGATCAACAGCAGCGTGACGGCGCCGCGGCTGGCCACTTTTCCGAGCACGATTTCGCGATCGCGGAGTCGCGTGGTGAACAACAACTCCAGCGTGTGCGCTTCGCGCTCGGCCGCGATCGTGCCACAGAGAAACACCGGCACCAGGGCGTAGACCGATAGGTATTGAACCCAGGCCACGGTGAGAAACAGGGTTCGCGCCAGCGCCGCCGCTTGTTGAATCGAGTATCCGCCCCGCCCCCACCACACGCCCGAGTAGGCCCAAGCCTGCCACACGCAACTGATCGTGATCAGCAGCACGGCGCCATACAGCAGCCGGTTGGCGTAGTAGCGCCGCCGGCGGGAGACCTCAACCATCTCCTTGGCGAAGATCGGTCCGAGCAGTGCTGCGAGCAAGCGCAACATCAGGTGGCTGTGCCTCGTGTTCCAAGTCCCGCAGCAGGTGGAGATGCTGATGCCATCGCACCAGTTTTCCTGGCTCACTGTACCGCTGCGGTCCTGCGGTCACAAACACGATCGGGTATAACTGAAGCATGACGCTTCGAAGAGTGTTCGTTGGAGTCACACAATTATTGGAAACCGCCTGGGCATTTGTGAAGAATCACAGCGCGGGCCGCGAGCGCCCGGAAAAGTAGACGTTGGTCGTGCGGCAACCATTCCGACGGCTGACGCCACTGGCTCCGATCAAACGTGACGCTCAGCGCGGATCAATACGCGTTTTGGCGTGAGAAGACGACGAAGAACGTCTTCAGGAGAATCTTCAGATCGAGCCACAGCGACCATTCGCGAATGTAGCGGTGGTCGCATTCGATACGCCGCTCCATTTTTTCCAGCGTGTCGGTCTCGCCCCGCCAGCCGTTGACTTGAGCGAGTCCCGTAATGCCGGGGCGGACTTTGTGCCGCAGCATGTACCCCGGGATGCTCTGTCGATAGAGCTCGTTGTGCGCATTGGCGTGCGGACGCGGACCCACCAGCGACATGCTGCCACCCAGCACGTTGAACAGTTGCGGCAGTTCGTCGAGCGACGTCTTGCGCATGATAGCGCCCAGACGCGTCACGCGCGGATCGTCCTTCGTGGCCTGGGCGACTTGCGGTCCATCTTCGCACACCCGCATGGTGCGGAATTTCCAAACCAAAATCTCGCGACCATCGAGCCCGTAACGCCGCTGCCGAAAGAAGATGGGGCCCGGTGAGCTGAGCTTGACCGCCAGGGCCAGGCAGGCCATGGGGACGGCCAGCACAACGAGCGTCGCCGTGGCCAGCGCAATGTCCATCAAGCGCTTCAGCGCGCCACCAAAGCCAACCAGCGGGTTCTCGAAAACGCTAACCGCCGGCAGTCCGCTGACGCTCGTCCAGCGCGAGTGCAGCAACTCGAACACGAAGAAGTCGGGCACGATGTAGACCGAAGCGGTCGTGTCGCTCAGTCGCACCAGCAACTCGCGGATTCGCTCTTCGGCCCGCATGGGGAACGTGACGTAGATCGATTGCACGTGGCCCCGCCGTGCTTCGCCGACAAGCGTGTCCAGGTCGCCGAGTCGTTGACCGACTTCGTCGGGCAACTCGGGCGTCCGCTCGGCGGCGCGGTCGTCATAGAAGCCACAGACTTTCAGGCCCAACTCCGGCGTCGCTTCAATGTTTCTGACGAGTTGCAGCGAGAGATCGTTGACGCCGACAATCGCACAATTGCGCGAGTTGAATCCCCGCGCGCGGAGCATGTGTAGCGCGCTGCGGATGGCGAGGCGCATCGTACAGATAAGCGTGGGCGCGGCGATGGCCCACAGCGTGACCGAGAGTCGCGAGAAGACTTCGCTATGCTTGGTGGCAAAGCCGGCCGCCAATAGCAGCGGGAACGTCAGCGCCCACGTGAGCAGGACGCAGAACAGCTCTTGCTCGGCCGCGGCAGCCCGCCAACTGCGGTACAGGCCGGTCAACTCGGCCAGCAAATAGAAGCCAATGATGGCCAGTGCTGCGGCCAGGTAATACGGTTCCAGCGGCCAGCCGGGCCGTATCCAGAAAGCCACGGCCAGTCCCGCAACGATGCAGGCGCCATCGCACAAGCGGTTGAGCGCGCCGAGCATCGACCAATGATCATGAATCCGGCGCGTCGCTGCGCTCATGCGATGTTTCCCTGCATCCGCGTCGGGCGCGGGACCCTCGTTGTAAGCTCGCGGGCTCGGATGTGCGTCCGAGAACGACGTCGGATACCCAGTACCACTTCAGGCTTGCCCAGCACTACGAACTCGCGCAAAAGGGACTGCTGGGCAAGCCAGCAGTGGCACCCGAGGCGCCCAGCGCTCATGGCCGAAGCAGCATCCCGTGGAGAATATACGTCGCAGACAAGAGCCTAAACGCTTGCACAACGCGCAGTTTCAGGATGCATGAAGCCGGGATCGCGTTGAGCCTGCCGACGGTAAACCGGCGCACGGAAACCTGCCGGCTGCGGCGGTTCGATCGCTACGATCCGGACGACGCCTGTTCGTCTTCGTCGTCATCGCCGGCCAGCTTGATGGGCGGCAGATCGGGAGTCGAGGGTGGGGCGATCTTCGGCCGATACGGGCCCGTCGGTTCCGACTCGGGGGCGGCATGATCCGAGCGATCCGACGGAGCGGCGCTTGCGCCACCATCGCCATAACCCGACCAGCGCCGCTTCGTCTGACGGCGCTGCTCTTGCAGTTCTTCGCGCGCCGCCTCTGCGAGCTCGACTGTCGGCGCGAACAGGAACAACTCGCCCTGATCGACCACGACATCGGGCGAGCTCATCGCATCGGCGTGCGCGTCGCAGGTCGACATCGCCGTGCGGATGTGCTCGGGCCAGCTCTTGAGCACCATCGCGACGATGCCGCCAACCAGCCACAGTGCGGCCATGATGGCCAGCGGCTTCCACCCCAACCACCACGACAGCCACAGTCCGGGCAGGGCGAATCCGAGCGTCACGCCGATGATGGGCAGCGGATACTCGAAGCTCCGCACGGTGCGCTCCCAAACCCGGGCGCGGACGCCTTCCTCCGTCCCACACTGCCAACATTGCGGCGGCAGCGCGACTTCCCACACCGCCTTCTCGCGCGACTCGCGCGACCAATAGCGAATCTGGCGGGCCCGCTGCGCCGGGTTCATCAGCGGACTGACCCACACCTGCACGTTGAGCCACGTCTGATGCGTGTAGGGACGTAAGTACGCCGCGATACGCTTCCACAGCGACGGGTTCTGGCTGGGAAGCGGTGGAGGCGGAGGCGCGGCAGGCGGCACGTCTGGCGCTGGCGATTCGCTGCTCATGCCCGCATCCTACCAAGCCGCCGCACAATCGCACGAGGCGGCGCCGCGGACCTCAACGTCGTGGGAAGGATACCGGCTCGGGAATCGGCGTCGGCCAACGCGGTCGGGAGTGGAACGGCCGAGGCGGTGAGTTACGTTCCATCGCATCGGCATCGGCAATCTGATCGGCGGGCGGCAAGCGGATTATGCGGGGCTCGTGCCAAGCGCCGTGATCCGCGTCGGGCGTTGCGTGGCTTTGGGAGCGGTCGGTCTCATCGCTGCGCGCCGGAAACACGACGTCGACTAAAGGCCGTCGCGGTTTGACGCGGTGTGGTGACGCATTCGGAGCGGTTTGCGCCGCCGTGCCCGCCGTGATGTCCAACGCTTGATGCGTGTTGTCGACGGGCATACCGCAAACGGCCAACAGCAACGACTCAACCTGTGGCCAGTTGAGCCGGCTCTCCTCAGCATTGGGCAGATTCACGATCAGCGTTTCGACCGCGCGATCGTCGGCGGCGTAACTGGCCAGCGAGCCCGAGGGGAGCGGCCCGTTGTGATTCACCTTGGGGAGTTGCGAGTGACGCGTCAGCAGCGTATCGAGTTCCGCGCTGGCCGAGACACTCCGCACCCAGCCCTGCTGGCCGTCGCCCAGAATGATGACCAGCCGATGGGGACGCTTGGAACTGATCAGCCCGGCCAACATCTGCGTCTCGGGTTCTGAATCGGGACGTCGCCCACTGAGCCAGCGCCCCCCGCCGTCGATCTTGCGCCAGTTGTGGCCGCCGAAGTTGCGGTCGACGTCGACACCGCGCGCATTCGTGCGCCAGCGACGTGCGGCGCCATCGGGATTGGCGTTGCGGACGATCGTGACCGCCGCATCGTGCCCCACTCCGCCGTGTCGACCGAGCGCTGCGGCCAGCGCCTCGGCTGCGGCCACAGTATCGGGCCGGTCGCCGTGTAACCCGGCCACGACCAGCACGCGCAGCGCGCCGCTGCCCCATTGAGCGACCTCCAGCGGGCGGCCTTCCACCGATTTGCCCGCAGCACGCCACTGCGGCAACTGGGGACGAACGACGGACGATGATGCCGCTACGCCGCCGTCGATGGCCGACGTTGTTGCGGGAGCATTTTCTTGAGGAGCGGATGAATGGGTGCCAACATCGACGTCAACCAGTGATTCATCCGGTGCTGCGGAGGCCTCATTCGGAGCCGCTGACACAATCGGCGACTCTGCGTCTGCTCCGGGCGGACCGGGCTGGGCGGCGGCATCTGCCACGTCGGGTGCGTCGTCTTCAGCGGCGGCGTCTACGGTTGCCGGGATGGGCAGTGGCGGCGCGCGGTGGAGGCGTGGCGTCTCGAAAGACCCGTCACCGTCGCTTTCGCGCTCGGGTATCGCGGTCGAGGAATTGGGCGGTTCGGCCGCGGGCACCGACGTCGATTCACGCACAGCGCCTGCCGTTTGTTCGTGGGCAGACTGCGGTTCCGCGCCGAGTTGAGCGGCCAGTTGAGAGAGTTGCGGGGCGTGTTCGCGAAGCAACTCGGCTAACTGCTCGCGGAAGAGCCAGCCGCCGGCGACGAGAATGACCAGAATCAGCGCCGTCCAACGCCGCATACGATCGCTCGTTCCCTGTGCTACGGTGCGGCGCGCACGGCGCCCGCGAAAACGTAGCTCACCGTCCGCAGACGTCAAACGGCGACCGCCTCGCACCAGCAGTTTTCACGGGTTCGCCGCCGGCACAAAGCGCAAGAGTGGAACCACTCGATGTGCGCCCCGCCTATTCCTGTGCGCACGTATACACGAGATCGTCGAAATAGATGTGCTGGGCGTTGCCGTCGATCCAGGTGGTGACGATGCCGAAGCGGTTAAACCGCGCCGGCTTGTCACGGTGACCGGAACCAAGGTCGAGTCGGACTGCCTGATCGCCAAACGACAACTCGATGCGACCGCTGCCCTCGGGCGAGTAGTCGAACTCCCACCGGGCCGCGCTGCCATCCGGCAAGATATGCGGTGGATTCTCTGCTCGCGCGAGCGCGCCGCTCCCGCCGGGCACACGATAGGCGGGATAGATCAAGAAGCCTTCGCTGCTGGGACCCTCGACGGCCGCGCCGATGAAGTTGACGGGCCAGCCGGACGATTGATCGTCGGAGACGACCATGCTGTCCTGCGCATGAAAGAAACCGATCAACACCGTGCTGTCCGAGACTCCGCGCACGAGCGCAACGCGTCCTTCAGCGCGGAGCGGTTTGTCGAGCGTGAGCGTATCCAGTCGATCGCCGTAGTAGGCCAGTCGATCGGCTCGCCGGCAGTCGCCGCGAAACACCACGCCGCCCAGCTCGCCGCGGGACTTGCCCCCCGCAAACTGTGTGGGCGAAAAGCCAAAATCGAACCGCGGACGGACATTGTGCGTGGTGAAAGTCGCCCGATTGCGGTGGGCATCCCAGCCGGGATCGCGATCGAAATCTTCGGTCTGCCCGTTGATCGTCACATCATCCAGCCACACCTCGCCGCCCTGATCGTAGTGCTTGGGGATGTTCAACAGCCCGCAGCGATTGAACACCGCGCCGTCCGCCTTGTGGCCAGGATCGAGCACGCAGACGGCCGTCTCGCCATCGATCGTGACCGTGATTGCGCCGTCGCCACCAGCACCGCCTGGATCGTATTCGAGCGCCCAGCGATGCGGGACGCCGGTCGCAAAGCCGCGCAGTTCGGCGCGGCCGGTATCTGGGTCGGTAATGGTCGCGAACCCGCCCGGGTTATCGCCGCCGGCCCGCCAGCGACTTGTGCAGTATTCGACGTAGGCGTAGAAGACGTCGCCGCGCCCGTAGAGACGCAGGACGAGCGAGTTCGGCGTGCGCCATTCATTCAGCGTGTCGGCGTTGAAGAACCCGACGAGCACGTGAAACTGCCGGCCGGTGCTGGCAAACGTGCCGGACGCCGTAAGTCGATCGTCGAGCGTGACGAGCTCGATCGCTTTGGCGTAGTAACAGGCTTCAGCCGTGGGCGTCAACATGCCGCCGATTTCACCCGGAGTCGCGCCGCCGGCGTGCTGCGTCGCGCTGTAGCCGAAGTCCTGCTCCACAGTCTGCGGCTGCGGCGTAGCCGCGCGATGGTTGACTGCATCCCACTGAGGGTCGGCGTCGAAATTCTGTCGGCGCTCCTCGCCGAACGCGTCCGCCGCGATCGCGCCAGTCAAAGTTGTGATCAACAGCAACGTCAGCAACACGTTTCTTGTCATTTGGACTTGCCGGGTGCCACTGCCGACTCACACAGCAGTGCCTACGAAGGATTGGTTGTGAAATGCGCTCAGGGCGCTACGTCGTAGATGTACAGATCGCGACCGCCGCGGCGTTCGCCGACGATCACGAGTTGTGTTCCGCTTGGATGCCAGGTCGCGAAGTCGTCTTGACCCTCGGCCGTGGTGAAGCGTCGGACGTCGGAACCGTCGCTGGCCATGGTGTAGATCTCGAAGTCGCCGTCGCGGTTGCTGGTGAAGGCAATGTGCTGTCCGTCGGGCGACCACGCGGGCCGGGTGTCGAGGCCGGGGCTGTGCGTCAGTCGGGTGACGTTCTCGCCGTCGGAATCCATCACGTAGAGTTCGGTGTCGTCGTCGCGGCTCGAGCTGAAAGCGATCCTGCCGCCATCCGGGGAAACGGCCGGAAAGGCGTTGATGCCCGTCGACTGGGTGAGCAATTGCAGATCGCCGCCGGAGAAATCGACCGACGCGATTTGATGCCCGTTGACATCTGAGACGTGAAACACGATTCGACCTGCGGCCGAGTCGATTGAGGGGCGGCGCGCGATGGCCCGCGCTTCGCGCGGTCGAAACTCGGTCTGAGTTTGTGCTTCGCGATCCTGAATCACCAGCACCATCTGCGGGCTGCTTTCAGATTTCGAATAGCAGTGGATGCGGCCATCGGCCGAGAAAGCCGGATCGAGCTGATGGGCCGCCACGTCCTGATGCACGCGGGTGATGTCGCCGCTGGCCACTTCGAGCCGTTCGAGCACGACTGCGGTCGGCTCGCGATGCACTGCGTAGACGATCGCTTCATGGCCCTCGAAGGCCGGCGCGAACTTCATCGTGCCATCGAACGTGAGCTGCTGTGGTGGCTCCGCGTAGAGCGGGCCAACAGAGAGCAGCATCAACAGGCACAACGTTCCGCGCCTAAAGCAACTCATGAATCACGCGGCTCCCCTCAAGCACCTTCAACTCAGCACGGACTTGTGAGGTGACGCCCACCTGTTCGAGCATCGTGGCGCCGACCATCCCGGGAGTGATGGGTTCGGTGGCCGGGTGTTCGCCACGCGGATCACTCTCGCCCACAACGCGGCCCGGCTGAATCCCGCCGCCGGCCCAGATCGAAAAATAGCAATGATGCCAATGATCGCGCGAGCCGATCGAGTTGATGCGCGGCGTGCGACCGAACTCGGTGAGCGCGACGAGCAAGGTGGATTCCAGCAATCCGCGATCTTGCAGGTCGTCGAGCAGCGTCGAGTACACCCAATCCAACAGCGGACAGTGCCACTGGGCCAGCAGTCCGAAATTGTCGGCGTGCGTATCCCAGCCGTAGTCGCTGAAGGGATAGAACACCTCGACGTACTGACTCCAATTGACCTGTACGTAGGGCACGCCCGCCTCGACCAGCCGCCGCCCGAGCAGGCAACTCTGCCCGAACGACGTCTGCCCGTACGCTTCGCGAGTCGCCTGCGATTCCTGCGAGAGATCGAGCGCCTCGAGCGAGCGACCCGAGGTCAGTAGCGTGAAGGCCTGCTGGCTCAGGGCGTCCCAGTTGCCGATGTCGCGTCGTTCGCTCTGGCGGCGGACACGGGTGATTTCACTTTGCAACAGTTCGCGGTCGGCCAGCCGCGCAGGAGTCAGACCTTCCAGCAGTTCCAAGTCCGGGATGCTGACCGCGCCGTGCTCGTCGCAGTTCATGCGAAACGGATCGTGCGCCTTGCCCCATGTCCCGCCGCCGTAGCCGAAGATCGGTCCCACGCCATCGCCCACCGGGCCACGAGCCAGTGAGATGAACCCGGGCAATTGGCCAGCAGGCAGGGCACGCGCTGCGATGGAACCGAAGTTGGGCGGATAGTTTCCCGGTGCGCCGCCGGCATCTTCACCGCCGTCCGATGCAACGCTGCCGGTCAGCGCGATGGAACCGGCCGGACGATGTCCGCCATTGAAATTGACGTTGGAGCGCACCAGCGAAAAGCGGTCGCTGCGCTTTGCCATCCGCGGCAGCAACTCGCTGAAACGCACGCCGGGGATCTTCGTCTCGATCGACGCCAGCGGCCCGCGATAATCGGCCGTCGCTTTGGGCTTGGGATCGAACGTGTCGAGATGGCTGACGCCGCCGCCCAGCCAGAGCAAGAGAATCGACTTGGCGTGCGATCGTTCGGCGGCGCGGGCCAGCGCATCGGCAAGTCCCGGGAGCGTGCCGACGAAGGGAGCCGCCATTGCCGCGCGGACGAACGTGCGGCGATCAACACCCTGGCAACTTCGCGCGCGAAAGCTGCCGACATTCATTGCGAGGTTGCGCATCGCACCACGCCTCACAGGCGAGCGCCGCGGCATACTGGCCGGATTGGCACCATCCACAGGCCGCAACACCGCCGAACATAGGCCCCCCGCGCCGGCCCCGTCAAGTAATCACCACAAACCTGAGCCGGCCGCGTCAACCGCCGGATGACCTGGCGCGGCGGTACGCGAAGATTCTGGCCCGAACGCCATGCACGGCGGCGTGCCATTGCCAAGAGACTCTACCGCGTCACCGCCGAGGTGATGAAGTCGGCGATCTCGGGCAGGGCGGAGCCGGGGGTGAAGACTTTGGCCACGCCGGCGGCTTCGAGGCGGGAGATGTCGGTCTCCGGGATGATGCCGCCCACGATCAGTTGGACGTGATCGAGGCCCCGCGCGCGGAGCGCATCGACCAGTTGCGGCACCTGCGTCATGTGCGCGCCAGAAAGAATACTGATGCCCAAGACGTCCGCGTCTTCATCTTCGACCGCGCGGACAACGGCCTCGGGCGTTTGCCACAGGCCGGTGTAGATCACCTCCATGCCGGCGTCGCGCAGCACGCGAGCGACGACTTGCACGCCGCGGTCGTGTCCGTCGAGACCGATCTTGGCCAGCACGACGCGAATGGGAAGAGTCTTGGTGGTCATCGTCAGCGTTCACCACGTTGCGACGAATGATGTGCCAAGTTCAAGACGTGCACCAATCGCAACTTTGGTGCAGCACATTGTTATCCGGCGGTTCTCATGGTCGGTTGTTGCCAGGGGATGGCGCGCTATTCATCGACGCGCAGTATTTTTTCCATCTTCCTTCCCCTGGCCAACTCGTCGATCAGCTTGTCGAGATATCTGGCCTTTCGGATTAATGGGTTTTCCAACTCTTCAACTCGGTAGCCGCAAACGACGCCTTTGATGAGGTGCGCATTCGGGTTCAGCTTGCATTTCTTGAAGAAGGTCTCAAAGGTCACTTCGTCGTCGATCAGGGATTTCAACTTCTTGTCATCGTAGCCAGTCAGCCACTTGATGACTTGGTGGAGCTCTTTCTTGGTTCTGCCTTTCTTCTCGACCTTTGCAACGTAGAGCGGGTAGATGGACGCGAAGGTCATCTTGGCAATGCGTTCTTCTGTGCCGGGAGGCGGCTGTTTCATGGCCATTCAGCGTCCACTCAGGTAATGAAGAGGGTGGTGAACGGTTCAACACCAACCGGACAACGGGCTCTTGCAGGGCGACGGTAGAGAGCGCGCGGACGGCAAATCAGCCGCCGGGCGTGTAGCGGCCTAGCGTGTCGGCCAGTGCATTGACGGTTTCGCCCACCGTGGCCTTCTTCTTCGCGGCGTCGATCAGCGCCGGCATGATGTTCTCGCCGGCGCCCGCTGCACGGCGGACTTCGGCCAGTGCCGCATCGGTCGCGGAGTTGTCGCGAGCGGCGCGGGTCGCGGCCAGCCGTTCAATGACTTCGGCTTCGATCCCGTGATCGACTTCCATCGTGGGAATGCGCAAGTCTTCCTCTTCGGTGAAGGCGTTCACGCCGACGATCAGTTTCTGGTTCGTGTCGACCTGCCGCTGGTATCGATAGGAGCTTTCGGCGATCGAACGGCGGAAGTAGCCGTTGTCGATGGCGGAGATCATGCCGCCTTGCCGCTCGATATCGGCGAAGATGGCTTCAGCCTGCTGTTCGATGTTGTCGGTCATCTGTTCGAGCTGGTAGCTGCCGCCCAGCGGATCGGCCGAGTGGGTGACGCCGGTCTCGTGCGCGATGATCTGTTGCGTCCGCAGCGCGATGGTCACCGCTTCTTCAGTCGGCAGCGAGAGCGTCTCGTCGCGGCTGTTGGTGTGCATCGATTGACATCCACCCAGCGCGGCCGCCAGCGCCTGGTACGCCACCCGGATGACGTTGATCTCCGGCTGCTGCGCTTGCAGGCTCACGCCCGAGGTCTGCGCGTGGAAGCGCATCATGCAGCTCTTGGGATGCTGCGCGCCGTAGCGCTCGCGGAGATGCCGGGCCCAGATGCGGCGGCCCGCGCGGTACTTGGCGATCTCTTCCAGAAAGTCGTTGTGGGCGTTGAAGAAGAACGACAGCCGCGGGGCAAATTCGTCGATGGCCAGCCCGCGCTCCAGCGTCCGCTCGATGTAGTGAAATCCGTCGGCCAGCGTGAAGGCCAACTCTTCGGCCGCCGTGGCGCCGGCTTCGCGGATGTGATAGCCGCTGATCGAGACGGCGCTGAACTGCGGCACATGGCGGGCGCAGAACTCGATCATGTCGACCACTAGCTCGACGCTGGGCGCCGGCGGAAAGACGTATTCGTTCTGCGCGTGGTATTCCTTGAGAATGTCGCTCTGCATCGTGCCGCGCAGCTGCTCCCACGGCACGCCCTGTTCCTCGGCCGTCACGAGATAGTAGGCGAGGATGATCGGCGCCGGCGCGTTGATGGTCATCGACACCGAGACGTCGCCCAGGTTGATGCCCTCGAAGATGGCCCCGAAGTCGTCGACCGTATCGACCGCCGTGCCCAGCCGGCCGATCTCGCCGGCCGAGCGCGGGTCGTCGCTGTCGAGTCCCATCAACGTGGGCAGGTCGAACGCCGTGCTGAGGCCCGTTTGTCCGCGCGCGAGCAGGAACTTGAAGCGGGCATTCGTATCGGCCGGCTTGCCGAAGCCGGCGAACTGCCGCGTGGTCCACAACCGACCGCGGTACATGTTGGCGTACACGCCGCGCGTGAAGGGGTACTGCCCCGGATAGCCGAGTTGGGCCTCGTAGCGCTCGTCGATTTCCGGCGGCAGGTAGAGCGGCTCGACCGGTTCGCCGCTTTGCGTGGTGAAGCTGGCCTCGCGGGTCGACGCACGCTCCACGGCTTCGCGCCAAGCCTGATAGGCCTCGCTCTGGCGGATTTCGGACTCGGTGGCCATGGGAGATCAATCCTCAGGAGGCGGCTGGCTACTTAAATCGTGACGTGCGCTGTCAGTGGCGTGCGACGTTCTCAGGCATCCGCCACTATTCTACCGGCCAGTTGTGCGTTGCGGGCCGGCCTGTTTGGAAGTTCTTCGCAGAGCCCGAGTTGCCGCCCGCCGTCGCCGGAAGAATCCTCAGATTAGCAGGGCCGGGAGAGGTGTGCTACAGCAGCCAAGGCGCTCCCCGTCGAACAGGCGCAACGCGCCGCTTCGTACAATGCGTCTATGAGTGACGCGCTGCGGCCATCACGACGGCAGATCTGGATAAGCGTCGCGGCAGGCGCCGTCGCAGCCGGCCTCCTGCTCGGTGGCGCCGGGCCGATGTTCGCTGCTCTGACAGTCGCCAACCAACTCATCGACGATGGTCCCGATCCAGGAGACAACGAGACAATGGCCGAGTGGGATGCGTGGGCGTTTACGCCGAGAAACTACGCGCTGGCGCTCGGCGGAGTACTACTGGCGACCGGTGTCATTTACGCCAACCGCCGATGGGTTTTCTCTCGTACTAAGCTGAATGGCAACAGACCTTCAGCGTAACTGGGTGGGTGCCAAGGCGGTTGTCGGAATCGTACGTGTCGCAGACCGAGCATCACTCCCGCTCGACGATCATCGCCACTGCGTTGCCGCCACCGAGGCAGAGTGATGCCAGCCCTCGTTTGAGTCCGCGCGCGGCCAAAGCGTGCAGGAGCGTGACGAGCACGCGGGCGCCGCTGGCGCCGATGGGGTGACCCAGCGCGACGGCGCCTCCGTTGATGTTGGTCTTCTCCAGCGGGATGTCCAGCGGGCGGACGCAGGCCAGGCTCTGCGCCGCGAAGGCTTCGTTGAGCTCGAAGAGGTCGATGTCGCCGACCTTGAGTCCCGCCTTGCCGAGCACCTTCTCCATTGCGCTGACCGGCGCGATGAAGATCTCTTTGGGTGGCACGCCGCTGGTGGCCGTGGCGACGATTCGCGCTTTGACCGGCGCGCTGCTCTCGCGGGCCAGGCCTTCGTCGACGACCACCACGGCCGCCGCGCCATCGGAGAGTTGCGAAGCGTTGCCCGCCGTAACGGTGCCGTCTGAGGCGAAGGCAGGGCGCAGGCCGGCGAGTGACTCGGCGGTGGTATCAGCCCGCGGTCCTTCGTCACGGTCGACGACTGTTTCGCCGCGGCGACTCTTGATCGTGACGGGGATGATCTCCGCGTCGAACGCGCCACTTTCGGCTGCGGCGACGGCGCGGCGATGGCTTTCAGCCGCGAAAGCATCTTGATCGTCGCGACTTACACCCCGCGACTCGGCGATGTAGTCGGCTTCGGAGCCCATCGCCATGTCTTCGAACGCGCACCACAGCCCGTCGTGCAGCATCGAATCGATGACCTGCTGATGACCGTAGCGATAGCCATCACGAGCCCCGGGCAGCAGGTACGGCGCGCGCGTCATGCTCTCCATGCCACCAGCAACGACACATCGAGTATCGCCCGCGCGAATCGCCTGATCGGCCAGCATGGCCGCCTTGAGTCCCGAGCCGCACATCTTGTTGACGGTCACCGCCGAAACCGTAGGCGGCAAACCGGCCTTGAGGGCACTTTGCCGCGCGGGCGCCTGGCCGAGCCCAGCGGTGAGGATGTTGCCCATGATCACCTCATCCACCGCCTCGGCCGGCAAGCCGGAGCGCGACAGCGCCTCGCGAACGGCGATCGCGCCGAGTTCCGGAGCCGGTAGAGAGGCCAACCCGCCCTGAAACTTGCCAATCGGAGTGCGACAGCCGGAGAGGATGTAGGCGTGGGGCATGATGGTGAGGCCTATTCTGCTTAGCTAGCGGCGCCGGAGCTATCGCACCAGCCGGGCAACCCGCTAGCGAGCAAGACATTGATGTGTCGGTCGTTGCCCAAGGAGATGATGGCCGGATTGTTCACGATTTACAAGCGGGCCGTCGCTTTGAACTTCAGGCAAGAAGCTGACGAATCCGTTGGCACAGAGCCTGCTCGCGCGGGGCCAAAACGCCGTCGGAATTGACAAGCTCGTCTACGCAGCGCAATAGCACTTGCTGCTTGCCAACCTGTTTGAAGATCGGAACGCGCGACAGTGTTTTGCTGACGATCGACCGATAACCGATTACTTGCACCTCTTGGATGAACGTGGAAATCCGATCTTCCAATGCGTCCGTGGACCATGGTGCACGCGCCTGCTCCATTATATCGTGTATCTTCGCTTTCTCGGCCTTAGATGCTCTCCCATCGCAGACCATAAGGCAACAGAGCACGTCAAACAGCGTCTCTTGCAAGGCTTCGACTGAAGGAGCTGACTTAACCGCTGTCCAGCGGGGTTGTTCGACGCCATTTCCTCCGTTCTGGTCGGCCGCAGATGCGCTTGTGACTGCGCCCGGCTTATCAGCGGCCGCCCGCGCTTGCTCGACAACCGTCGCGAGACATTCGACCGCGTCACGCAGTTGGCCACCAACTCCGAGTCGCGAAGCTTGCACAACGACATTAAGTCCCGAACTGGAATTGAGCCGAATCTCTTCGTATTTGCAGATAGGGATTTGGCGATTGTCCTTAAAGCGTCGGTCCGGACCGCCACTTTTGTTCACATATCGCCACGTCTGTCCCACAATCTCAGCGTCTCTCGGAACTCGCTCCTCCTCAATGAATTGCACGTCGTCGAAATCGATAGACAACTCAGAATAGCTGAGTGACCCTACGCCTTTTGACCCGTAGGCGAGAATTCGATCCGGCAGAAAATACAATGCGAGCCGCCCTAGTGGTATACGCGCCACGGAGACGTTCGTACGGAGATAAGGCGGGTCATGCTGGCCAACCTTGATCCGCGTCCGCCGGACGATCGAGTCGGCGCCAGCTTGGTACTTGCGATCATAAACGTCGCCACGTGCGTGTACCTGCCAGATTCCTCCGCAGCGCGCGAGCGAGTTGCTGGCGCCAAATAGTGTTTCGTAGGCCGCGGTTGATTCGCGATCGAGATCGTACATTACAACGACTGATTTCCCGGCGATGTCGCGCCAGTACGAGTACACGGTAGCGCCGCCGAAGAGTGTAAGCAATGGCACGGACAACCATGGCGTGACGGCTAGCGCGAGTATCGATATGGCCACCAAAAGCGACACGATGAGTGCGATTGGTGACCAACGCAGGCGTCGCTGCTTCTGTTCAATCTCGCTGAGCAGCGCCGCAGATGACCAGTCTCTCATCTGACTGACGCATGCGGATTCGATCGGCTTTAGGGCGCCATGTGAAACTGTCCAGGTAGTCGATCGTGTGGCTGGGTCATATGGGACCGCGCCGCGTGAGTCGCTGGAGCCACTCGGAAGCGTCCGGCGATAGTACAAGCCTCCCCTGCCAACGTGCACGTAGTTTCCACGTGGCCCAGTGCCCACACGGAATCCAGGAACGCCGGCTGAGACGCCGATGCCGGATTTCGACAAGTTGAACCGGATTGGGCCTACGTTGACGCTCTTGCGAATGTAGAAGGCCATGAGTCCAAGCGCGCTCTAGTCGATTGGCGCGGCGCCTGTTTGGTGCACAATCCATTGCGCGCTGTTTTCAGATAACAATGATGTCGCTGAGGAGAATTGGCTTTGTTCGGTCGAAGGATTCTACACGCAATTTCACGGACGGTCGAATGGATGGAAATTGGGTCCTCAGGCATCAATTTGCAGGAAAGATGCAGCAATCATCCCGCGTCCAGATCCCCTACGCGTCGAACCAGCGGTGGTGCTGTTCCCAGTCGAGTTGGGCACGCACGCCGTGCGTGCCGATTGGCGAATCAATGTCGGATCGAATTTTATGCCGCGCACGGGGTGCGTTGCCCTACGTCTGCTTGATCTGTTTAGCGTTGAGGTATTGGTAGGCATCGTGGCCGGCGTCGAAGTACGCGGGGTACTCGGCGGAGACCAGCACGTCGCGAATGTCGCAGTGGGCCAACTTCACCTGGTTTGGCAATTCGTCAGCGTTCCCTCCAGCCAGCATGAGGACGGCGGCGTTCTTCACGCTTCTTGTCATCGGCATGACAGTTGTCCCCACGTTGTCCCCACCTCACCGCGGCGATATCATCGACCGGCTATGGTGGATTCGGCTGAGAGCGTCGAGGCGTTGATTGAGCGGGTGGCTGCGGGCGAGCGGCGGGCGCTGGCGAAGTTGTTGTCGCGCGTCGAGGCGGGCGAAGATCTGCCGGCGCCGCCCGAGAGCAACGCACGCCCTCGCATCGTGGGCATCACCGGCAGTGGTGGGGCCGGCAAGAGCACGCTGGTGGCCGCGCTGGTCAAGCATCTTCGCGCGGCGGGGCTCAAGGTGGCCGTGCTGGCCAGCGATCCGCAGAGCCCGCTCTCCGGCGGGGCGCTGCTGGGTGATCGCGTCCGCGTGGAGATGGATCCGGCCGACGAAGGCATCTACTTTCGCAGCCTCAGCACACGCGGGGCGCTGGGCGGTGTGTCGGCGGCCGTCGAGCACGCATTGCCGTGGTTGCGGGCGTTCGGCTTCGACGTGGTGCTGGTCG
>CALKYM010000293.1 GCA_938003525.1 uncultured Planctomycetales bacterium
ACCCGAACCACCGCCGAAAGCCCCAGCGGCCGCGGCGCGCAAAACTTTCGCTCGCATTGTTCACCGAGTGCAAAACTGCCTCAGCGTACGCGCACAGAGTGTCATGGTCAGGAGACGATGACACATCAAGCGCGCGGTGTAGATCGGGGCCGACCATGAAAATTCGCGAAGTGGCCGAGACGATGCCGGAGAGGTTGTGCTCAGCCGGCTGCTTTGTGGGGCGATGGGTCGGAGCCGGCAATGCGCAGTTCGGGCCGCAGCTTGATGGTGGCCTGGCGCGGCACGCGGCGTTCTTGGACGAAGCCGCGTTTGCCGCCGCGGAAGAACTCCAGAAAGTCGGCCGCCGGCCCGTTGGGAAACTCTTGCTCGAGCCGTGCGAGCATCTCGTCCCACCGCAAGCCGCTGCGGTAGATGAGCCGATAGGCCGCTTTGAGCTGAGCCAGATCGCTGGCCTTGAATCCAGCACGACGCAGTCCAACCACGTTGAGGCCGACCACGCTGGTCGTCACACCGTCGATGGTCACGTAGGGTGGGACGTCCTTCACTACGTGGGCCTGTCCGCCCACCATGGCCAGCGTGCCGATGCGACAAAACTGGTGCACGCCCGCTGCACCGGAAAGGAAAGCCCGGTCATCGACCTCGATATGCCCGGCCAACATGGTGTTGTTGGCCAAAATGATGTGGCTGCCGAGATGACAATCGTGTGCGACGTGCGCATTGATCATCAGCAGGTTGTTGTCGCCAATCGTCGTCGCGCCGCCTTCTTCGAGACCACGATGCACGGTGCAGTGTTCGCGGAACGTATTGCCCGAGCCGATCACCAGTCGTCCCAGCCGCTCTCCGCACTGTAGGTGTTGCGGCTCTCCGCCCAGGATCGCGCCTTCGCCAATTGTGTTGTTGGGCCCCATCACAGTGCCGGACTTGACGACCGCGCCGGCCGCCAGTCGACAGCCGTCGCCGAGCGTGACGTCCGACTCGACAATGCAGAAGGGACCAACGTGAACGTCGTCGCCGAGCGTGGCGCCCGAGTCGACGGCCGCCAGTGGGTGAATGGGCACGGTCTGAAACCTTTGCGGGGTGGGTCGAAAGGGCGATGGCGGGCGGCGCCAGGTGAGAGGGGCAGGCCGACCGATCGCGCCAGGGTGGGTCACCGTTGACGGGCGGCAGCGAAGTGCTCGCGCGCATCCGCCCGCTCTGGTCGTATCGGCTCTCCCGGTGCTGGCGGTTCAACGGGAAGCGCCGGATTCCGCGAAGATGCCACCCCTGCGGGTTGCAGCCGGCGGCAGCTAGCAGCGACCCCTGCACGAGGGGGCCGAGCGGCTGTACACTCACCGTTGAAAGAACTCAGGTGAGCCGCGCGGCCATGGGCCGGACTGCTGAAAGGGAAGCACAACGATGCCAACCAGCGACGAACTCTACGACCAGGCGATGGGCCTGCGCAACGAGGGCAAGCACGAAGATGCCGTGAAGTTGCTCCGCGAAATCATCGGGCAGGAAGAGACCCACGCCCTGGCGCATGCCGCGCTCGCCAAGTTGCTGACGGACCTTCAACAGCACGAAGATGCCGTGCGTCACGCCGTCCGCGTTACGGAACTGGAGCCCAACGACCCCTTCAGCTTCACGGCCTTGAGCGTCACGTACCAGCGCGCCGGGTTCATCCCAGAGGCCGAAGAGGCGATGGCCCGCGCGCGGATGATGGGGCAGTAGCCGTCCGCGGCGAGTCACCACCCCCGGCGACTATGCTTCAGCGACGCGCAAGCCTTCGCCGGTGATCTCGTAGCGAATGATCTGTTCAGTGCACGCGCTGCCGCGGTGCTTGGCGACGTAGAGGCCGCGGCCGAACCGGCCGCCGTTGCGCGTCTTGCCGAGATAGATCACCGTGTTCGCTCCCGAGAGCAGATCGCCTTGCTCGAGCGGTCGGGCAATCAGCTCGTCGAGCATCGATTCGTGCGATGTGCACAGCAGCAGGCAACTGATTTCGGCCGGGTCGTAATGTCGCCGGGCTGCCTCTTCGGCGTGTTGACGATAGTGTTGTCGGAGCAAATCGCGCGCAACCCAGTCTGCTTCTTTGCGGAGCACCTGATGGTAGATGTACTCGAACATCTCGAGTTGGATCGACTTGGCGGCGCCATCGGTGGGCTCGATGCCGTCGACCACGGCGCGGCGGACGCCGCGGAGAAAGCCGCCGTAGAAGAAGCCGATCGTGACATCCAACTTGCGCACCAGTTCGGCCCGCCACTCGTGCCAATCGTCGAACTCGACGTCCCGCCGTGTGACGCGGCGTCCGGCACGTGTGAAGATGCGCAGGTAGTCTCCCCAAGATTCCGGAGACTTCAACGTGTCGACGGGCGCCGGCGGAGTTTCGGCATCGGCGCAGGCAAGTTCCCAGTCGGCGATCTGCCGCGCGTATTCCGCGTGGTGCTGCGAATCGCCGCGACTGGTCATGTCGTAGAAGATGCCCGGCGAGCGTTCTTGGCGGTTGCCGGCAGCGGCGAACTGAACACCGAGCTGCGTCTTGCCAATGCCCGTCGCGCCGTAGACGACCGTCAGCGTGCCAGCGATCAAGCCGCCGCCGAGATGGGCGTCCAGTCCCGGAACGCCGGTTGAATGTCTGTGGGAGTTGCTCACAAGACACAGTTGAGTTGAGTGTTTGAACGAATCGGTAGCGGCTGCAAGCGCGCAATCACGCGGGTGAGAACGTCAGAATGTCAGTTGGCGATCCCGTGCGGCAATCGACCAGACATCGCAGATTCGCCCATCGGTCACGACGTACGCCTGTTGATGCAGGGCGACTGTGGGGCAGATGTGGTACGGCACCCCGTAGAGAATATCGCCAACCTCGAATTGAGCAGCCGCTTCGCTGACCACGGTCAAATGTTCCTCATTGTGGATCACCGCCTTCGCATCCGGAATCTCGAACAGCCGCACGCGCGGATCGGGATTGTCGGAGGCAACCGCCTTATAGCCGAGATCGAGGCACAGTCTATCGGCAGTCGGTCGGCTGATCACCCGGGTCATCAAGACGGCGGCGTGCAGAAAGTCCAACTCAGGTAGCTTTTCCTCGTAGCCGGTGTCCCAGAGGACGCAGGTTCCGGGGCTGCACTCCAAGTCGGGCCTTTGCGCGTGGACGGGAAACGTCGGCGTCCCACCGACGACGACGCGCGGCACGGGCAATCCCTTCTCGGTTAAACCCCCGCGAAACTCGTCGACGGCGGCCATGTCTGCAGCCACGCCGCGGGCACGCTCGTCGAAATCGCGCTGCTTGCGATGGCCGTCGTAGACCTGCAATCCGCCCGGCGCGATGCCCGGCAGGTCCGCGAGCAGCCGATACAACTCGTGTGCGCGATTCGCGGGAGCAATGCCACTGCGGTGCATGCCGGTGTCGAGATCGAGCAGCACTTCAATGGGTTGCGGCAACTTCGCACCGTCGGCTCGGTCGGAAATATGCCGAATCGCTTGCTCGTCGTCGGCGGTCACCAGCCACCGCTTCGACGCGTAGTTTGCCGCCAGGCGGACGAACCGGTCTGCCTTGGGGCCGACGACCGAATAGCCCAGCAGGATGTCGCCCGCGCGCGTTGAGGCCAATAACTCGGCTTCGGCGATCGTGGCACACTTGAATTTGCGAATGCCGGCCGCCAGCGCAAGCTCGATGATCTCGCGGCACTTATGGGTTTTGATGTGCAGACGCAGACGGTCGCAGTCGTTGTCTACGCGGGCGATGATGCGGCGGATGTTCTCGCGGATCCGCTCGGGGAAAAACAACAGGCAGGGCGAGTCGAATTCGCAGGCGTTCGCAGGCGCGTACCAGCGCTGCTCTGATTGAACGGCCATTGCCAACCTCAGCGAAGAGATTCCCAGGCATCGAGCAGCAGGCTCGCGGCGCGATCGATTTCGTCTTCGTTGGTCGACCACCCGAGACTCAGCCGCACGGTGCTCTGGGCTTCTGCTGAGGTCAACCCCAAGGCGGCGAGTGTTCCAGAGGTGCCCGACGCCGAGTGGCACGCGGCGCCCGTCGAGGCATAGACTTCCGGAACGCGGGCGAGTATGTCGCGACCGGCGACTCCGGCAAAGCGCACCGAAAGCGTGTTGGGCAGTCGCCGCTGTTCGTCTCCGTTGAACTTGAGGGCGCCATCCGAGCCGTCGCGCAGCGCCGCCCAGAGTCGATCGCGCAGCCCTGACATGCGGGCGGCGAATTCGGCCCGTCCGGCGCAGACGAGATCTGCGGCGCGGCCCAGGCCGACGATCATCGAAGTGTTCTCGGTTCCGGCCCGGCGACCGCTCTCGTGCGCCGCGCCGTGCAGCAGCGGCTCCAACCGGACGCCCCGCCGGACGTACAACGCACCCACGCCTTTCGGCGCGTAGAACTTGTGCCCGGCGATCGTGAGCATGTCGACGCCCAGTTCGTTGACGTCGAGGGCGACCTTGCCGACGCTCTGTGCCGCGTCGCAGTGCACGAGCACGTCGCGCTGCCGGCATTGCCCGGCGATCTCGGCAATGGGCTGCAACGTCCCGATTTCGTTGTTGGCATGCATGATGCTCACCAGCAACGTATCGGGACGCAGAGCATCTGCGACGGCCGCGGGTTCGACGATGCCTTGCGCGTTGCACGGCACGACAGTCAGCGAGAAACCGAGACGTTCGAGAAAGCGGGCCGGTTCGACGACCGCCGGATGCTCGATCGCCGAGATCACGAGATGGCGACGTGAGGTATCACCGTCGCGAAGTGCGGTGCCTTTGAAGGCGAGATTGTTACTCTCGGTTCCACCGCCGGTAAAGATGATCTCGCCGCGGTCGGCAGAGAGAAGTTGCGCGACCTGTGCCCGGGCATCCTCAATCGCTTCGCGCGCTGCGCGTCCCAGCGCATGTCCGCTGGACGGATTGCCGAAATGCTCGGCAAGGAACGGCAGCATCGCCTCTTGCACGGACGGGGCGATGGGCGTCGTGGCGTTATAGTCGAGGTAGATCGGGTTCATACCCGAGGTTTCAGCTCGACGGCGGCGGCGTAGTCTGTGCAGGACGGGCACCACCGACGACGCGCTTCTGGATATCGGTTTCCAGGACGCCGAACGAGGCTTCGTGCCGCTGCAGCGTCATGCTCAACACGGCCAGCATCCGCTTCGCCGTGTAGAAGTTCAGCACGATCCGCTGATTGATCGGCACCGGTTCGGTAGGCACGCCGACCGGCTGGGGGTTGAGCCCGAAGTCGATGATCAGCTCTTCAGGGGTCCCCGTGACGCGGCAGAAGTTGGCGTACGACGTGACGGCCTTACTGTCGTCAATCTTCACCTGTTGCCGCTGCTGCGCCTGCTGCTGGGCTGCGCCGGCCGCTTGTGCGCCGGGATCCGCCTGGCCTGCGGGTTGATCCGTGTCTTTGGCCACTGCTGCCTCCTTCGATCGGGCGACGCGGGTCGTCTGCGCGCCGCGCAAATGCGTTGCCGCGTCACGCTTATGCGGTGACGATACGAAAGCCACAGTCTAAAGGGCTCGCTTCGGCACGAACAGGGGCGCGGCCAACAATCTGCCCGTTGCGTGCAAAGTGATGCGCGCCTCAACGCGAACTGGCATGCCACGCGAGCCGCATGACATGCCAGGCGTTCGTTTCCTAAAAAAAGCGCAATACCGCTGATTTACCGCGTCTCGATCAGTTCGAAGGCTTCCATCAATTCGCGGTAACTCTCGTGTTCCAGAGCCGGCAGCTCGCTGAGCTGCAGGCCGTTGTCCTGCGCCTCACGCATGGCTTCGGAAAAGCCCTCCATGTCGCCGGCCGCCTTCCGCGCTTTGGCCAAGTGGAACAGCGGCAGGCTTTCCTCCGGGTTGGCAGCCACGGCCGACTCCAACAGCGAGATGGCCTGGCCGTTGTCTCCCATCGCCAAGAGCACCATCGCCCGGGTGTCGAGCACTTCGGAGATGGGACCAATGATGTTGATGGCCTCGTCGATGAGCGGCTGTGCCTTGCGGCCGTTTCCATCGCGCACGGCGTAGATGAATGCCAAATTGTTCAACGCCGTGACGCGGGCCTGATCGCTGATGGCGGATTCAGCCAAAATCTCTTCGTAGAGCCTCACGGCCTGGTCGTAACGGCCCTGCGCGTCGCGCAGATCGGCCAATGTCAGTTTCACGGCCACGGTGTTTGTCTCTTCGGCCAACGCCTTGTCGATCCACCCTTCGACTTTGGAGAAGTGATCATCGGTGACTTCAACCTCAGGGTCCGTCAGGCAGGCTCTCAAGACAGCGGCGCCCACACCGCAGACTTCCGTGTGCGAGCGGCCTTCGTCAATGGCCTGTTGACAGACGAACAGCGCATCTTCCAGCCGGTGCCGGCGGCCATAAAACGCCGCCAGACGCAATGTCTCATCGGTGCGGCGGCGTAGATATCGTTGCAGAAGGTCTTCTGCCGCTTCGTAGAGCTCGAGTTCTTCTGCCAGCAGCGAGAGCCCGATCAGTCGCGGCACCTCTTCAGGCAGTTGTTCGGCGATCGGCGGCACGGCGGTGCTGAGCAGCTCGGCAGCTTCGTCCGTCCTGCCGGCGGCGACGAGATAGCGCGCTTTGGCGTCCAGGATCAGATTCTCGTTGCCCATCCGCTCTAGTGAAGAGACGTATTGTTCAACGTCGATAAGGTCGCCGGGACCATCGGCGTGACGCAGCAACATGCGAATGTACTGGTAGGTGTAGCTTGGGTTATTGGGCGCGAGCGCCAACAGGTTCAGCATCGCTTCGCGGCACTTGATCCATGATTCCGGGTCACCTTCGCGGTCGTAGAGTTGCGCCAAGATGAATAGCGTGGCCGGCGACTCGCTGCCATAACGCTCCTTGAGCGTGATGAGAAGCTGAATGGCCTCGAGGCGCGAATCGCGGTCTGAACGGGCAGCCAACATGCTGGCACGCAACAACAGATCTTCGGCCCGCGCTTCGCCGTTGACCTCATTCAGCTCGAGCATGGTGAGAGCTTCTTGCAGTTTACGATAGTTGCCACTCGCGGCGAGCATCTGCGCCTTTTGCCGTCTGGCCCAGACGAGACTTTGCTGTCCCGAGGCGCCACCTTGCTCCACGGCTTTCTCGGCTGCGGTCAGCAGCTTGTCGAGATATTCAGAGGCCGGTTCGACGCGACCGATCCGCATGTAGAAAGTGACCAGACGGCGTAGCGCGTTCAGGTCGTTCGGCTTGCCTTGCAGCGATCTCAAGTGAGCTTGCTCAGCCGCGTCGACGTCGCCCATCAACTCCAGGCATAAGGCCATCACCACGGGTTCTTGCTCGTCGGGCAGATTGCCTGCCATCTGGTCGATTGCCGCCTGAGCTTCTTCCTTTTGGTCGGATTCAACGAGGTGCTGCACCAATGAGACCCAGATCGTGCCATCTGTGGGATCGAACTCGATGGCCTTCTGGAACGCTTCTTCGGCCGTGACGTCATTCTCGAACTCGGGATCAGTACGCTCGAAATACGCAAGAATCTTGGCGTACTCGACCCAATCGCGGGCTTCCTCCGAGGTTTGCATCACCCGCCGCGCCGCTTCCAGCGCACCGTTGTAGTCTTTGGTCTGCATGCGGATGAACATCTCGCCCCGGTCGAGAATCGAAGAATCTGGGGCAAAGCGTTTCACTCGTTCCAACAGCGCCAGTGCCTCTTGGCCTTGATTCGTGATGGAATAAAGGCGAATCAAGTCCATGTAGTGGCCACGCTGCTGCTCGCCGTATTCGATCGCCAGCTCGTAGTTGTCAATTGCCTCCTGGTAGTTGCCCTGCTGCTTCTCGATCTGCGCGCGGACGCGGAAGATGAAATGCCATCGCGGTCGGATCTCTTCGGCTCGCTCCAGGTACTCGCGGGCGTTGTCGAGTTCGTCCGGACCCATATTCGGGGCCTGGCGGGCAACCAGTGCAACGCGGCGGGCGGCCTGCGCGTAGTTCCATTCTGCGCTGTTTTGCCCGATCACGTCGGCAATGGCGTCGATGGCCTCCTGCATGCCTTCGTCGTTGCCAAGTGCCAGCGCCATCTCGAAGCGTCTCATGCGCAGTCGCAAGTCGGCGGCCGGAGCGTACTCGTCTTCGACGTATTTGAGCAGCCGCTGTGCCTCATCGAAGTTGGCCAGCGAGAAATAGGTCTCGCCGAGATTTCCTAACAGCGCCGCCACGATGCCGCGCTCATCTTCATGGCCCTCGAACTTCTTGGGCCACGTCGTTTCCAGCTCTTTCAGCTTGGCGACGAGCTCGTCTCCGCCTATCGCCCGGAGGGCTTCGAGTCGTTTCTGTTCGAGCAAGAGGCTGGGACCGAGTTTGGCGTCTGCCTCGTTGATCACGGCCAGCATGGCGTCTGGGCCGTGGACGCGACTCTCGAAGTTGGCCACAGCGACCCACATCGCCACATCATCGGAACGCTCGTCGCGGGCTTTCTTTACCAGTCGCTCGGTTTCTTCTTGATCACCGGTGTGAAAACGCAGCTCGGCTTCGAACAGCAGGCCATTGATCTCACGCAACTGGCGCAGTTCCTCGTCTTCGGTGGCCTCGGTCACGGCCTTTAGTCTGGCCAACAACTGTTCGGCCTTGGACCAGTCGCGCTCCTCCTTCGGGAGGTTGAGCTGGCTGTTGATCTCGAGCTGAAAGTTGACCGAAAGGTATTGCGATGTGCGCCCTTCCTCGTCGGCGAAATTTCGTGCTTCATCGAGCTGTCCCGATCGCAGCTGTGCGGCAATCATCCGCGCCTTGGCAATTTCATTGTCGGGCGCGTCATCGAGGACGCGGCGGTAGACCTCGATCTCAAGATCGGTTTGCCCGAGGTTTTGATAGCAGGTCCCCAGCAGCAAGTTGACCTGAACTCGCATGTCCCGGTTTCTGGCCAAGAGCGGGCGCGCGCTTTCGAGGATTTGAGCTGCCTGCACCCAACGCCGCTCGGAGATTTGGATCTGTGCCTGCAGGACGTCGATGAACTCGGGGCGGAAGTTCACATCTTCAAGCTTCTTGAGCTCAGCCCGGGCCTTGTCGAGCTCACCTTCGCGGATGTAGTGCCGGGTGGCCATTTCCAACAAGCCGGGGTCGTTCTCCACCTGTTCGAGTCCGGCCAGCACGTGTTTGAACGCCTCTTCGTTGTCGCCGCGTTCCGCAGCCAGGGCGGCCAGCATCCGATAGACCATGGCGTTGGCCGGCGCGATCTCCAATGCCTTGTTGAGGTGCCCACGCGCCTCGTCGAACCGCTCTGTTCGCCGATCGAGGTTGGCCGCTGTGAGCAGCACGTCGACGTCGTCGGGGGCCAGCGTCAAGGCTTCTGCCAAGTCTTGTCTGGCTTCCTCAAGAAGACCGAACGCGTTGCGGTACTGAGCGCGAATCAGGTACGCACGCTCTGAACCCGGGTTCTGCTCGATCATCCGGTTCAAGAGCTCGTCGGCCAGTTCGGGATCGTCGAGCCGATTGCGTGCCAGTTGCGCGTAGGTGCCGTAGGTTTCGACGCGCTCGGGGGCCGCCTCGAGCGAACGATCGAGGGCATCGCGCGCTTCGTCGAGTTTGTTCTGGCGGATATAGCATTGCCCTAGACGAGCCAAGAGCTCGCCATCATCAGGAGTCTTGTCGAGCAGCACGGTGATGTGTTCGATGGCATCCGGGATACGTCCCAAAAGCATCGTGTACTCGATCAACCGCTCGCGCACGTCATCGCGCTCGCGGTCGAGACGTAGAGCGGTTTCCAAGGCGTCGAACGCCTGGGCATGAATGCCGCGCGGCGCCGTGGGATCTTGGGCGTAGTCGGCCAGCAGCAAGGCATAAGAGCCATACGCTTCAGCGTCGGTCGGACGTTGCGCCAAATATTGTTGATAGGACCGCATGGCGTCTTTGGCCCTGTCTTCCTCTTCGGCCAACTGCGCTTCTTGCTTCACGGCCTCCAGCGTCCTCGACAAGTTCATCATGCGCAGCCCGAATGCGGCTCCGCTCAGCACAACGACACCTGCCAGCAGAATGACCAGCAGCTTGACGTTCAGGCGTTTCATCGTGTCGACCCGGTTTCAGTGACTAGTGCTAGGTGACCAAGAGCAGGGACTACGCAGGGGACGATGGACAGAATTCGCCGTGCAGCCTCTTCAACGCAACGACGAGCGACCGCACGAGCGGCGTCTCTTGCATGGGAGAATGCTGCCGGGAAAAGTCTTTCCACGTCACCACAGGTTGTTGCAACGAGGCGCCGGCGGCGACCAGCGTCGCACGCTCGATCGAGAAGGCAGCATCCCTGCGGCAGAGCCGGACTCGTCGGGAGTTCTTCAGGCGCGACTCGAAGCAATGACGCTCCGAACGGAATAGGCGGTCCCCACTAACGCAGACTTGGAGCCGCCAACAATCACGGTGCCTCCCGACGACTCCCCCTCATCCTAACCAGCCCTAAAGGCGTGTCAACAAACGGTCTGCATTTCGGGCGGCCGTCGCGCTTGTGCCGCGAAACGACTGTGCCGGATGTATCGCGCGCGGCCCGCGACGTGCTGTTGGGCGAAGACGACCGTGCCACTATCCCGCCACGAATACGGTGCCCTTCATGACGCGTCGATCCATCGGCCAGGCCACCGAATCGCCGCCGAGGCAACCGCCTCGTTGCTGGGACCGCCCGACAAGCATATGTCCAAAGTGTCCGCGTTCTGCCACAAGTTCACCGACAATGGTAATTCGGATCGCGGACAAAGAGCATCGCGAACGCTGATGGAAGCTGCTGCCCCAATGGGCTGAAAAATTATTGTCGCTCCGAAGGTGACCCAAATCACCCAGGCATCCCATTTACAGAACAGTTGCATTCGGTTCGGTTGGAAAGATCAAAGGGTTTGGG
>CALKYM010000294.1 GCA_938003525.1 uncultured Planctomycetales bacterium
CTAAGTGTTGACGGAACACTAACGGCGGCTACTCTTCATCGTCGTCTTCGTACTCCCACTCCTCATCATCGTCTTCTTCATCCTCTTCTTCCTCGTCCCATTCTTCATCCTCTTCCTCGTCCCACTCCTCGTCGTCCTCTTCGTCTTCTACTTCTTCCCACTCGCCTTCTTCGAGATCGTCGTCTTCCTCTTCTTCATCTTCCCATTCGTCTTCTTCGTCGAACTCCTCGTCGTAGTCGTCTTCGTCTTCGACGGCGCTCGTCACGTCTTCTTGCGAAGCGACGACGGTATTGCGTGGCCGTTGGGCCTCATCTTCGCGGTGAGCCTCGGCGGCTGGCGAGTCTGTGGCGGTTACGGGTGCAACGGTCACTTCGGGCTCCTCTCGACTGTCGTGTGAGGTCGTTTCGTCGGATGGTGCTGCGGCGCCATTTTGCGAGCAGCGCAAACGAAGTTCTTCGGCACGCGGCAAGTCATCGACGTGTCGCAGTCCAAACACCTGCAGGAAACGTTTCGTTGTTCCGTACAGAAACGGTCGCCCGAGTTCATCGGCGCGACCTACGATGCGCACCAACTCGCGATCCATCAACTGCCGCAACATTTCGCCGCATTGCACTCCGCGAATCGATTCGATTTCGGCTCGCAACACGGGTTGCCGATACGCGACCACGGCCAATGTCTCCAGAGCCGGCGAGGAAAGCCGCGTCTCTTGCGGTGAGGCGTGCAGCCGGCGTAGCCAGGCAGCGTAGTTCGCCCGCGTGAGCAACTGAAACCCGCCGGCGATCTCCTCGACGCGAAACGCGGTTCCATCCTGGTCGTAACAACCATTTAATCGGCCGATCAATGTACGCGCTTCGGTGCCATCCGCCAAGCGAGCTAACTGGGCCAGGCGCCGACTGTTGAGCGGCTCCCGGGCGATGAGCAGGACCGCCTCTAGCGAGGCCATTTTCGTATCGCGGGCGGCCGTTGCCGGCGAATGGTCCGCCGGGCTACCCGCAGCCGCCAGGCTCCCCGAGCTCCGCTCGCTATTGGTCCGCATCGACGGCCCACGACACGCCCCGCGTCCCGGGCGAGACTGGTAGCGGAGCGCCGTGCTGCGCAACTTTGTGCCGAGTGGCTGCGGATGCGGACTGGGGACCATCATCGTTCTGCCCAAGCTACGGCCCGAGCAATCCGGCTGACAAGGCCGATCGCGGCGGCCGCAGGACTCCCGGTGACTTCTATAATGCCTTCATGTCGCCGAGCCACATCTATCTGGACCACAATGCCACGGCTCCGCTGTTGCCGGAAGTCGCCGCGGCCATTGCGGAGTGCTACGCGGCCGGTTGCGCCAACCCGGCCAGCCAGCACGAGCCGGGCCGCAACGCTCGCCGGCGGCTGGAAGAGGCCCGCGAAGAGATCGCCGATCGCCTCGGAGCCGACGTCACACGGACATCGAACCCCGATCGGCTGATCTTCACCAGTGGCGGGACCGAGTCGAACAATCTTGCCCTGTTCGGACTGGCAAGCCGACGCGGCCAGCGGATTCTCATTTCGGCCATCGAGCATCCCAGCGTGACGGCCGCCGCCGAGCGCCTGGCTCGCGCGGGCCACCAACTCGTGCGATTGCCTGTTCTGCCCACGGGCGTCGTCGACACTGCAGCCCTACAGGCCGCCTGCGATACTCCGCCCGACGTAGCCAGCGTGATGCTCGGCAACAACGAGACCGGCGTTCTGCAGCCCGTCGCTCAGATTGCGTCGCATCTGCGGCGGCTGGGTACGCGCATGCACACCGATGCCGCGCAGGTCGTCGGCAAAGTGCAGGTTCACTTCGGCGAGTTGGGCGTCGATGCGATGAGCCTGACCGCCCACAAGTTTCATGGTCCCCGCGGCATCGGGGCATTGTTGTTGCGCGGCGGCGTCGAGCTCGACTCGCAGCTAGTCGGTGGTCCCCAACAACAGGGCCTGAGGGCCGGAACCGAAGATCTCGCTCTGGTCGTCGGGCTGCGACAGGCGCTGCGGTGTTACCAGCGAGATGCCGATGCCCGCCGAGAACGGCTTGCCGGCCTGCGCGATCGACTGGAAGCCGAACTGTCGGCCGCCATTCCCGATCTGGTGGTGCACGGCGCGGCTGCCCGCCGGCTGCCACACGTGAGCGATCTGGCCTTCGTGGGCGTCGACCGCCAAGCCTTGTTCATGGCTCTAGATGTGGCCGGCGTGGCTTGTTCGACGGGTTCGGCGTGTGCCAGCGGAGCCAGCGATCCGTCGCCGACGCTGGTTGCGATGGGGTGTGCGAACAAGCTGATTGAGTCCTCGCTGCGGTTCAGCGTCGGCGCCACGACAACGGAAGCCGACGTGCTCGAAGCGGCAGGTCGTATCGTCCAAACCTACAACAGGTTGCGGTCGGCTTCGGAGCCGAAAAAAGCCGCCGGCGACGCTCGCGGCGCTTGCCAGAATTCGCTATATTGAGCGTTCCGCAATCTCGTTGCGGGCTCCTTATCTGGCAATTGAGCGTGGACGGACCCTGCGTTGGTCGACGGTGTAGAATCGATTCCGCTGTGCGACCCCAGCGACGGACACGCCTCGCACGCCGTCGGGCGTGGCAGTCCGCACGTCGCCGCTCTATCCGAGTTCATCGCCGGCCCGGAAAACGCGCTCGTCACCGAACTCTTCTCGCTGCTGCGGAATGGCGCGGCAAGTGTGCCGCCCACGATCATCCTCTTCGGCGCGCCGAGCGTCGGTAAAACGAGCTTGGCCCGGGCGCTTGTTTCGCGCCTGGCCAACCGCGATGGCGTCCAGGCGGCCAAGTTCCTGACGAGCAAAGCCTTCGCCCGCGAATTCGTCGAAGCATTGGATCTTCAAGACATCGACGCGTGGCGCCGGCGTCTGGCTGAAACATCCGTGCTGGGGATCGACGACGTCGACGCGATGGCAGGCAACCACGCCACGCAAGAGGAACTGGCCCGCCTGCTCGACCTGCGTCGCGATCACGGTCGCCCGATGGTGCTGACCTCCCGGCTGCACCCGCTGTCGCTTGAGAAGCTTAGCCCTCGGCTTCGTAGTCGCCTTGCATCGGCGCTGTCCGTCGACGTGGCCCTCCCCGGCGGTGTGGCACGCCGGGTTCTCGTCGAGCGCTTGGCGACCAATAGCGGCGTGCCGCTCTCGAGCGCCAAACAGCAGAGTTTGGCCGAGCGGCGGAATGCGAGCTGCGAGGATTTGGCAGACGCT
The DNA here is from genome assembly GCA_938003525.1 of uncultured Planctomycetales bacterium. Lineage (GTDB taxonomy): Bacteria > Planctomycetota > Planctomycetia > Pirellulales > JAEUIK01 > CALKYM01. The sequence goes on from CALKYM010000294.1 coordinate 3,205, forward strand.
ATCGCTCGAAAACATTCGACGCCTGTCGTCGCTGGCGATGTCTCCTTGCACGAACCGGCGGCGCGCCGCGCCACACCCGAACAACACGTTGCCGCGATCGCGCGTCGCACCGCGCGGCTGTTTGGCGTCCGAACTGCCGAGCTGCGCGGCTCGTCGCGACGGCGCAGTGTTGCCCGAGCGCGCAGTGTGGCGATCTACGTGGCGCGGCAATCTACTGACGCCACGCTTGCGAACATCGGCGACTACTTCGGCGGTCGCGACCATTCCACGGTGCTGTACGCCTGCCGGCAGGTCGCCCGCCGCATGAACGAAGACCCACAGACCCGTCGTGCCGTACAAAGGCTGCGAGTCGAGTTGGCGATATGACGCGAACAACGACCTGCCCGCCGGATGTGGAGAATCCGTCAACGCCCGGACACGCTATGGCGCGCCGGCGGACCACGTTGACAGACCTCGAAAAAGACATCCGGCCGGGCGACACATACCGACCGCCGCGCAACAGCAGACGAACATCCTTTCAACAGGTTCTCCACACCGCAGCGCAAGAAAGGGATCTCCGCATCCGAATGACAAACAACAATTTAGGGCAAACAGTCTCGGCTTGACGTGGACCATGTGGGTGGAGCTCTATTACTGCTAAATCAAAAAAGACTTTATAGGACAAAGACGACCATAGATGAGCGTCGGTCCGGACAGCAGCACGTAGCCCCGCCGACCGAAAGGCAGTTGTTGGTATGAAGATCACCGGAAACCGTGAGAAACTCCTGGCCGCGTTTCAAACCGCTAGCTCAGTAGCGCCGGCCCGCAGCCCCAAACCGATCCTGCAAAACGTGAAGCTCGAGGCCACCTCGGGGCGGGTCGTCTTGTTGGCCACCGACCTTGAAATTGGCATACGCGTTGAAGTGCCGGGACTGGAAGTGGAAACCGAAGGTACGGCCCTGCTACCCATTGGGCGGTTCGGATCGATCCTTCGCGAAACGACCTCAGAAACGGTGTTGCTGGAAAGCGATGGACAAAACACGCACGTCCACGCCGATCGCAGCGAGTTCCATCTTCCCGCAGCAGATCCCCACGAGTTCCCTCCGATCGACGATTTCAACGAGGAGCGTTACCACCAGGTGCCGGCGCGGCTACTGCGCGAGATGATTCGCCGCACGATCTTTTCCACGGACAACGAAAGCGGCCGCTTTGCGCTGGGTGGCATTCTGCTCGAGATGAGCGACGAGGAGATCATCGCGGTCGCCACAGACGGCCGCCGTTTGTCGACCATGACGGGACCTGCCCAGGCTATCGGTGGCCACTCATCGGGCGAAGGAAACACGATCGTTCCCGCCAAAGCCATGCAGTTGATCGAACGCGCGCTGACTGACGCCGATGCGGAGATCAACATCGCCGCCACGCAGCAGGGGTTCGTCGTGCATGGCCCCCGGGTGACGATTCTCTCGCGACTGGTCGAAGGCCGCTTTCCCAAGTGGCGGGAAGTCTTTCCCGAGCGCGGGCAGGTCCAGCGGGTGGACGTGGTCGTCGGCCCGCTACTCTCGGCCGTCCGCCAGGCACAAATTGTGGTTAGCGACGAGAGCGTGGGTGTCGATTTCAAATTCGCCGATGGCCAGCTCGAGCTCACCGGTCAGGGCTCGGAAACGGGCCAGTCGCGCGTGCAGCTTCCCGTGCCTTACGACGGTCCCGAATTGAAGATCATCCTCAACCCGAAGTATGTGACCGATTACCTCCGCGTGTTGGATCCCGAGCGGACCGTCACCATCGAATTGCAGGATGCCGAAAGTGCGGCCGTGTGTTCGACAGACGATGGCTATCGTTACGTCTTGATGCCGCTGTCGCGCGATCGTTGACCTTGGCAATGAGAGTAACGGTCGAGGCGGCGAAGGAGTCGCAATGATGGCCTCGCGGCAACCGCAGCGGTTGGGGGAAGTGCTCAATGAGTTATTCGCCCGCCGCGGCTACGCTCGTCGCCAGGCCCAGGCCAACTACGCCATGGTTTGGAGCGAAGCTGCCGGCAAAGGGCTGGCCGCGCACACCCGCGTGGCGCGTGTCGTGCGCGGGCGCATGGAAGTGATCGTTGCCAGCTCGACGCTGGTCCAGGAATTGACGTTTCGCAAGAGCGAACTGATTGAGAAGCTGGCCGGCCAGCTTCCGGAAGCTGAAATCCGCGACCTGCGTTTTCGCGTAGGCCGCGTGCGATAGCACGTACAGAGGACAGGTATACGAATGGTCGAAGACGCCAGCAACCCAGAGCCGGAAGATCAGCCAGCGAGTCCCGATCTTCCCGAGTACGGCCGCTTCGATGGCGATGGGGACTACAGCGCCGAATCGCTGGAACATCTCAGCGACCTGGAACATGTTCGCGAACGGCCGAGCATGTACATCGGCGACACCGGCAATCGCGGGCTGCACCACATGGTGTACGAAGTCGTTGACAACTCCATCGACGAAGCCATGGCCGGCTACGCCAAAACGGTCACGGTCACGATCAACAACGACGGCTCGGTCACCGTCGAAGACGATGGCCGCGGCATTCCGGTCGAAGAACACCCCGATCTGGGCATGTCAACGCTTCAAGGCGTGATGACCGTGCTCAAGTTCGGCGGCAAGTTCAAGAAGGGCGCCTATCAAACGTCCGGCGGGCTGCACGGCGTCGGCGTCACGGTCGTCAACTTCCTGAGCGAGTGGTGCGAAGTCGAAGTCGCGCGCGGTGGCGAACTGTATCAACAGGAGTATGAGCGTGGCGTGGCCAAAGCCCCCGTGCATCGGGTGGCCAGCACGACGAAGCGCGGCACGACGACGGCCTTCCGCCCCGATCCGACGATCTTCGGCAATGCCAAGTTCAACGCGGCCACTTTGCAAAAGCGGCTGCAAGAGCTGGCCTTCTTGAATCAGGGCGTGAAGATCGTATTCCGCGATGCGCGGGACGGCTCGGAGGAGACCTATCAGTACGATCGCGGTCTGCTGGACTTCATTGCTCATCTCAATCGGGCAACCGAGCCGGCGCATGCCGACATCGTTCACGTGGCCGGCGAGTTCGATGGCATCGGGCTCGAGGTCGCGCTGCAGTACACGGCCGATTACACCGAAAACGTTCACTCGTACGTCAACAACATCTGCACCATCGAAGGTGGCACGCACCTCTCCGGTTTTCGCGCCGCGCTGACCCGCACGTTGAACAACTACGGCAAGAAGCAAAGCCTGTTCAAAGATCTCACTCCCACCGGCGACGACTTCCGCGAAGGGCTCACGGCCATCATCTCGCTGCGTGTGCCGGAACCCCAGTTCGAAGGTCAGACGAAGACCAAACTGGGCAACGGCGAGATCGAGGGTATCGTGGC
>CALKYM010000295.1 GCA_938003525.1 uncultured Planctomycetales bacterium
GTTGCCGGCTGGCGGGACAACGTTGCCGGCTGGAAGGACGACGCCGGACTCACATACGCAGACGAAAGCGCGCTGCAAATCTCCGGATTGGTGCGCGGCGACGTTCGCTTCGCCGGGCCCATCGATGCCGGTACTTCCGCATCACAGATCGTCGCCTGGCAGGTTCCCGTCCTCTCTGCCGACCCACCGGGTATCGACGCGGCACAGCTCACGGCAGCCACTGCCGCCGGGCACGAATGATCTGTCGGGCTGGAATCTGCCACGCCGCGCTGCGAATCCCTCTTTGACGAAGGGCGAATTGTGACGTAGCGTTTCCATAGCCGTTGATTCCACTTCCCGGTTCCACTTCGCCCACCCGGACACCGTTGCCGGTGGGGGGCAGCCATGAAACGCGTTTCCCTCCGCTTTCTGCAGGACGAAGAAGCTGTCACTGCCGTCGAATACGCCGTCATGCTGGCCATGATCTTGCTCACGGTTGTCGGAACGATCGGCGTACTGGGCGCCGAAGCCGGCGGCCTGTGGGGCGACATCGACAGCGATCTACAGGACCATGGTCTGGGCCAGTAGCCCGCGAAACGATCGCTCGCAGCGCCCAGCGACGCACGCCATTCGCGCCACGTTGTGACGCGCCATTGAGGCGTCGGCAGCCAGTCAGCGCCCCCGGCGCAGCCTGTCGTAGAGCAACAGGCCGACGAGCGTCTTGGCGTCTTCGATGCGGCCGTCCGCGGTCATCGCCAGCGCTTCTTCCCACGTCACAAGCGTCGTTTCGATCTGCTCGTCGGCCTCAAGCTGCTGCGGCCCGGACTCCAATTCGGTGGCCAGGAAGAGGTGCATCCGCTCGGTGAGTATGCCCGGCGACATCCAGAACGCGTAGAGCGGTTCGATCTTCCCAGCGCGATAGCCAGTCTCTTCGGCAAGCTCGCGCGCGGCGCATGCCTCTGGCACCTCGCCCGGTTCGAGCGTCCCGGCAGGCAGTTCGACGAGCGTCTTGCCAACTCCTCGCCGCTGGTTGCGAATCAGGCAGACTCGATCGTCCGGCAGCAACGCAATGACCGCGACAGCGCCTGGATGTTCGACCATCTCCCGTTGCACGGCGCGACCATCGGGCGCCGTGAACGAGCGCCGCACGACCGAAAACTTGCGCGCCTTGAGCAGGACCTCGGTCGAAGGTTCGTGCATGCGATCGGTCCCGTCGTGCGAATTGCCGCTGTTTGAGGCCACTGGTAAAATACTGCGGCTAGCCGGCGTTCTCTAGCCGCTAGCCTGGCCAACGTAGTCCGCGACGCCGTGCCATGCGAGACGTCCTGAGCTGGAGTTTGTTTCTCGGCCGCTGGGCCGGCGTGCAGGTGCGGCTGCATGTGTTGTTCCTGCTGTTCGCGGTCTTCGCCATCTACTTCGCTGCGCAGGACAGTGGCCAGGGCATGCTGGCCTATACGTTTGCCGGACTCGGTGTGCTGCTGCTCAGTGTGGTGCTGCACGAAGCGGCGCACTGTTTTGCCGCCAGGGCCATGGGTGCCGGGCAGCGGCCGCTCATGATGGTGCTCTGGCCCCTGGGAGGCCTTGTCCATCAATGCCCTTCGCGCGATCCGTCGCGCGAGTTGTGGCTCGGCATGGCGGGGCCGCTGGCAAATCTCACGGCCTGCCTGTTCCTGGCGCCGCTGGTGGTCGTGCTGGGGCACGCCGGTCTGTTGTCGCTATTCAATCCACTCGCGCCACCGGTCCCCGTGTCGGGCCTGTCGCTTGGCGATGGCGTTTCTCTGGCGTTCTGGATCAACTGGCTGTTGGTGGTGGCCAACCTTTTGCCCGCCTATCCGCTGGATGGTGCGCGCATGCTGCGCGCCGCGCTAACGCCGCGCTTCGACTACGAACTGGCGGTCGTGCTCACATCCAGGATTGCGCAGGTCGCTGCCGTGCTCCTGTGCGTGGTCGGCGTCCTGCTCAATCAGATCTATCCCTTCGCCTGGATGCCGCTGGTCGTGTTCGGCATCTTTCTGTTCTTCAGCGCCAAGCAGGAAAGCGATCGGGGGCATCAGCTGCCGCACGAGGATGCGGTTTTCGGTTACGACTTCTCGCAAGGCTATACGAGTCTGGAGCGTACGTTCGAACCGGCCGCGCCGCCCCGACGAGGTCCTTTGCGCGCCTGGCTCGAAGATCGCCGCGCCGTGAAGCGGCGGCAGCGGCTGGAGCGCGAACGCGAGGAGGACGATCGCGTCGACGAAATCCTCGCCCGCCTGCACGAGACCGGCTTCGCCGGCCTCACGGCCGAAGAGCGGGCCCTGCTCAATCGCGTCAGCGCCCGGCTTCGCAGCCGACAGCAGAGCTGATCTGCCGCGCGAGCTAGGTTCTGTCTCGCAAGTGCGATCTGGCTTCGTGCGGCGAATTCTGCTGGCGGTCGGCGTCGGCCTGCATCGACGAATCTTGAGTGATTCGCCTGCTTCGGCCTCCTTGCCGCCAACTGAATTCTCGCGCACTCGGGCCGACGAGCCACTTGCGAGACAGAACCTAGTCGCTGCCGCACACTTTCGCGCCATGCAGCCCGTTCAATCCGCCCCAGCGGAGGACACCCCTAGCAAGGTCTAGGGTACAACCGCTACATGCCGCGCCATGCTGCCAGGCACCTTTGCCCGCAGCCGCTTCGCATCCTAGTGTTTCCCTTGGATTCAAGCAGGAGCACCCAAGGCGCACACGCGGCCGCCCGCATGTCCGATACGCTCGAATTGATCGCCTACCACTCGGGCCCGCAACCTCAAGCGCCCGTCGGCACAACTCGTATTTCGCGGCAATTCGCCCGCGCGCGCGAGGGCCTGGCCAGCGACTTGGCGTTGCTCGACATCGAGCGCGGCGAAGTCGAAGCCGCCCCGGCCGTGTTGGCCAGTTGCGATTGGGCCGCACTGGCCGAGATGGCTCGCGGCGTAGCGGAGGCCCGGGAGCCGCGACTCTTGTGGGAACACGATCCGCTCGTTCTGCTTGCGATTCCGCTTTGCGGTGCCGCGCCCTCGACCGATTGCGTATCGGAGGTCGCGGTGGGTTTGTTCCTCACCGCGCCGATTACCACGCCGGAAATCGCCGAGTCGGCCGCCCGCGCGCTGGGTTGCGCCACCGCAGAACTCTCCGCCTGGGCCCAGCGGCAAACTCCGGTCTCAGAGTCCTGGCTGCTGCGCACCGCCGGGCTATTGGTGGCCAGCCTGCATTCCGCCGCCGAAGTCGAAACCCTGCGGACCGAAGCCGACGGTTTGGCCGGCACTATCTCGAACACCTACGAAGAGATCAGCCTGCTCTATCGGCTGACGCAGAATCTCAAACTCTCCGCCGACGAAACCCAACTGGGCAACCTGGCGCTGGAATGGCTCAGCGAGGTCGTCCCCGCCAAAGGGCTGGCACTGTGGCTCGAACGACACATCGTCGAGGACACCGATGGACTGGCCGGTCCGTCGACTGAACTGCTCGCCTTCGGCGAACTCCCGCTCAGCGAAGAAGAGTTTCAGGCACTGGTGGAATTCGCCGGCGACGATGCGCAAGACAAACCGCTCATCGTCAATCGCCGCCTGGCTGGGCAGCGGCTACCGCAGTTCCCCGTCGTGCGCGAGTTGATCCTGACTCCGCTCACCGAGGGCGAACGCTCCTTCGGCTGGCTGGCGGCCTTCAATCACGCGGACGATGGAGAATTCGGCTCCGAGCACGGTAATCTGCTCAGCTCGGTTTCCGCCATTCTCGGTATCCATAGCTGCAACATCGAGCTGTATCGCGAACAGGCCGAACTCTTCGCGGCGGTGGTCCGCGCCCTGACGTCGGCCATCGATGCCAAAGATCGCTACACCTGTGGTCACAGCGATCGCGTCGCTCGCATCGCCGTGCGGCTCGGGCAAGAGCTCGGACACGATGCCGATACGTTGAAGACCATCTACCTCGGTGGGCTCCTACACGACGTCGGCAAGATTGGCATCAGCGATGCCGTCTTGGGCAAGCCGGGCCGCCTCACGGCCGAAGAGTACGATCATATCAAGACACACGTCGAGATCGGCTTCAACATCCTCAAGGACCTCCGCCAGCTCGACATGGTGCTGCCCATCGTCAGGCACCATCACGAGTCGTGGGACGGATCGGGCTATCCCCACGGGCTCACCGAGATGAACATCCCCGAATTGGCGCGACTGCTGGCTGTGGCCGACGCGTACGATGCGATGGCCAGCGATCGGCCCTACCGTGCCGGAATGCCCGACGAGAAGCTCGACGAGATTCTCCGCGCCGGCGCGGGAACCCAGTGGGATCCGCAGGTCGTGGCGGCCTTCTTTGCCGCCCGCGACGATATTCGCGCCATCTCGGATCGCGAGTCCGTCGAACCTGCCCCAGCGGGCGTATAGGTCGAAACGTCCCGAGGCGATAGCCGTTCTTCGTCAAATGGGCAGACGAACGACGGTCGCCTGTCCGTACTCGCAGTCGAGCGTCGTACCTTCCGCATCGTTCCCCCGCCGCACATACGCCAGCGCTAACGGCGCATCGAGCCGTGGCGATTGCGCGGCCGACGTCACGCGGCCGACCTCTTTGTCGTCGCCCAGCAAGACAGTGCCAGCCGCAGGCACTGTTGAGCCGGCAAACTGCACGCCCCGCAGCAGCTTGTTGACATGTCCCAGAGCATCGATGCGGGCCACCGTCTCTTGCCCGATGTAGCATCCCTTCACGAAACTGATGGTCTGCTCGTCGCGCGCCACCTCTTGCGGCAACGTCTTGGGGGGAATATCGACGCCGAACTCAGGCAGCCCCGCCTCGATGCGCGCCATCTCCGCGACCGTGGCGCCCGCCGGCCGGGCACCGGCATCTGTCAAGCATCGCCACACTGCTTGAGTGTTTTCCTGCGAACAGACTATCGCCAGCGCGTCGGGCGAAACATCGGCGATGCGGCGGATCCACACGTCGTGCCCTGCGATCTTCGTCGCGCCGTGCGACCCCATCGCCGTGTCTGGCTGCTCGACCCCCATCGACTGCAGTAGAGTGCCAGCCTGCGGCCCCGCGAGCATCAATTGTGCCCAGGTCGTTGTGCGATCGATCAACTCAACCTGCTCGCGAATCAAGTAGCGGTCCATGTGTGCCAAGAGCGTCTCTGCCTGTCCGGCGACGCTCTCGACGACTAAGGCTTCTGGCCGCGCGTAAACGAAGATGTGGCCGACGATGCGTCCTTGTGCATCGCACAGAAAAGCCTCGCAACCGCGCTGTGGCTCCAGGCGGCGAATCTCGTTCGTGCACAGGTTGTGCAAAAACGCGCGACTATCGGGCCCCCACAATTCGATTTGGGTGCGATCGGTGCGATCGACAACGGCCACGTCCGTCGTGAGCGCTCGGTGCTCACCATCGACGTCGCCGAAGTCAGCGACAACTTCGCGGCCGAAATGACTCCCCAGGCGGCCCCCCAGGGCCACGAGGCTCTCTCGAAATGTCGTCGCCGTGTCTGCCATCGTCGTCCTCGGTATGGCCCTCTCGCGAATACTCTAGCGCCCGCGAACGGCTATCCCTCAAGTCGTCGCTGCGACGTCGCTCGAAACGTCGAGCCGATGTGCGTTGGCCAGCAGCACACAACGGCCGCTCCGCTGCGCCAACCGGGCAACTTCCGCTTCGGTTTCGACCGGGATGATACCCAAGTCCTCCACCAACTCGTCGTCCAATCTGCTGAGCAGATAGACGCGATGCTCTTCCAGGAGCGTGGCCAGTTGCATGGCCGGCATCACGTCTGCCGGGCGGTGTCGACGAATCCAACGGATGGCCTGGGGCACTTCTTCGGTCTCGGCCAGTGCGCGAATTCCCGTGCCTGGTGCCTCGGAGAGTTCCGTGCACAACACGAGCGCGCCGTCGGCCGCAAGATTGCTGCGGCAGGCAGCGATGGCGCGGCCGAAGTTGCGCCAGGTTTGGTGCTGCGGACCTCCGTTGATAGTCGCCACTACGAGTCGAGCTTCGTCGGTCGCGGTGAAGCCCCACGCATCGCGATAGGCAGAGGCTGCGCGCCGACTCACGGTATCGATCTCGCCGGCGAAGATGCCAAGCACGGAGTCCCCTTCGCCGGGAATCACCTGCACGGCAAAAGGGATTCCCAGCCGGCGACTCGCTTCGCGAACTTCTCTCAGCACGCGCGGATCGCGATGCGGGCCATCGACCAATGCCCGCGGGCCGCGATAGCGGTGCTGGATCGTCGAACTCGCCAGCCCCGGATACAACTCGCCGTGAATGCCGAAGTATTGCGGTGTCGCGGCGCCGCTCGCACAGCCCACCGCCACGACCAGGTCCGCATCGACCACGGCGCGATTCAAGTCGAAGCGGCGTCCGCCGCGACTCGTGCCGAGCAGCGCTATACGGTCGCCATCTTCCGGGGTGTGCTCGATCAACCCGACGCGCAGCCGGTGCTCCACTGGCAGTGCCGCGCGCGGATCCGATGTCGTCGCCCCATCTTCACGCTGGGGGTGAAGCACGGAAATCGACTCGGGCGTGACGCCCGACGCCGTCAGCACTTCGACGATGGCCCGCAGGAAAACTTCGGCCTGCGGGACATCCGCCCCGACCGCGACGACAACCCGATCGCCCGGAAACGCAGCCTGCGAGAGCGGGGGAAACTCCAAGGGCGCGGCGAGCGCTGCCATCGCCGCCCCATAGAGATCGGCAATCGGTTCACCGCAGGGTGTCGCGAACGCTGCCAGCACTGCGTCTGGTGGGAGATCGAAGCGTAGCTGCGAGGCGGCGCCGTAGGGGATCTGCGTCACGGTTCTCGAAAAAATGCGCAAGAGACGAGAGATGCGGCAATTTGCAATCTGCCACCTCGCCAATCATAGCGCTGCCACGCGGCGCGGGTCAACAAGCCGAACTTTACCCAGACACCGCGAAACCAGCATAATCTCCCTCCGCGCGGACGCAGGGAGTGCCAGTGTTGAGAGGACCAAGGATGGCCAGCGAGCAGCGAACCGTTTCCCGGCAAGTTCCATCTCCGCGAGCCATCGCGCTGCTGACGATTCTCACGTCGGCTTCGATCGGGCTCGTCGGTGCCTGTTCGCCCGGCGACGCTGACACCGGCGCGACGAACAACGGCACAGACGCCTCTCAACCGTCAGCGACGGCGCCCCAGTGGCACGACGCGCGGGAACTACTCGAACGGATGGCTGCCGCTTATCGCGCGGCCGAGAGCTACGCCGACAACGGACAAGGCCGCCTGCGCCTGCAGCGCGATGGTGAGCTGATCAACGAGACGTTCCCGTTTGCCGTTGTCTTCGAACGTCCCAACCGACTTCGCGTCCAGTGCTACAACGGCGTCTACCTTTGCGACGGAGAACGAGTGCGGGCCAGCGTGTCGCAACTTCCCGGCCAGGTGCTCGACACACCGGCCCCGGATGTCGTCGCGATCGACTCCGTGTTCCATGACGAAACGCTCGCTGTCGCGCTCGGCGGTGGCGGCGCGGGAATCGCCGGTATCGCCCCGCAACTGAGTCTGCTGCTCACTGAAGATTTCGTCGGCACCGTCACGCAAACCGGCGAAGAGCCGAGACTGCTGACGCCGGAGAAGATCGGCTCAACCGTTTGCGAGCGGGTACGGATATCCCGTCCCGACGGCGCGCTGGTGCTTTGGATCGATCGGCAGACGCTCGTGTTGCGGCGGATCGAATACCCCACGATTGAACTCACGGAACAAATGCAACTTGAGGGTCCGGTCGACGGAGTCTGGCTCACCGCCGACTTTAGCGGTGCTCAGATCGACATCCCACTCGACGACGTGGCGTTCTCGTTCGAGGTGCCTCCGGATGCCCAACTAGTAGAAGTATTCGACCGGCGCCCGCTGATTCCGCGCCCCGTACCGCCCTCGGAGTTGGTCGGCAACAAGATCGATCGGTTCCAGTTCGTCGGCCTCGACGGCACGACACTCAATCCTGCAACGCTCGACGGCAAAGTCGTCGTGCTCGAGTTCTGGAGCACGTCATGCATTCCTTGTGTGGAAAGCCTGCCGCGGCTGGAGCGCATCTACCAGCAATATCGCGACAACGAAGAGATCGTGTTCTACGCAGTCACCACCGATCCGAGCGACGTCGACGACGAGCGACTCCGCCAGCGTTTTCGCGAACTGAACGTCACGATTCCCATCGCCCGCGATCCGCAATTGGCGGCCCGCGATGTGTTCGGGATTGAGGGGATTCCCAACTTGTTCCTTCTCGGCCCCAGCGGCACCGTCGAGCACAACGAGATTGGCGCCAGCCCGACGCTCGAACAAGCGTTGCCCGCGTACATCGAACAGTTGCTGGCGGGCGAGTCAGTGGCCGAACATTCGTTGGCCCAGTACGAGCAGGAACTGCGCGACTACGAACGGCTCATGAGCGAGCCCCCGGACGGCGGCCAAGCCGCGACAACCCAACAACCCCAGGCCGTGGCCATCGCACCGCGCACCGAACCAGGGCGGCTGCAATTCGACCAGCTTTGGACTACCGATACGCTAACGCGGCCGGGCAACGCGCTCTCCGTCACGGCCGACGAGCGGCAGCTGTTCGTTCTCGAGGCGGACACCGTGGTCGTCGAATTCGACGATGCTGGCGAGATTGTGGCACGGCATGAGTTGGATTTACCAGAGGGTGCTGCGATCACCTACCTCCGCGCCGAAGTTGACGGCGACGGTGCGCGCTGGTTCGCAGGATCGGCGCCGGCTCAACCGCAGGTTCACGTGTTCGACGACCAGTGGCAACTGCAGCTTTCGTATCCTCGCGATCCAAGTGAAACCGGCGTGGCCGACGTGCAGTTGGCCGACCTCGATGGCGACGGGAGCCTCGAGTTGCTGGTCAGCTATTGGGGCGCGACGGGCGTGGAGGCTGTGGGAATCGACGGCAGTCTCAAGTGGGCCTACCGTGATTTGGAAGATGTGTTCAGTCTCGCGGTGACCGATCCGGACGCCAGCCGCCAGCGCGTCGTCCTCTGCTCGAATCGACGCGGAACGCTCGTACCGGTCGATGCCGTTGGCAACGCAGGCAACCACATCACACTCGAGGGTCGCTTTCCCGTCCTGCTCCGCTCCTCCAGTATCAATGGCCGCAGCGAAAGCGCATTCGCCGCGATTTCGCCTAAGCCCACCGGCGGGGACGTCGTGATAGGTCTATCGCCCACCGAGGAGCTCTGGGCCTATGATCTTCCGCCCGGCGTGCATCAGCGGCCGATCGAGATGCTGGCCGCCACCACCGCTTGGCGCGAGCACCCGCATCTGTGGATCGTCGCGACTGCCGACGGAACGCTGCACCTGCTCGATAGGGCAGGCGCGCTCGTAGATCGTTTCCAGTATGGCGCAGAGCTGACCGGTTGTGCGGCGACGCGCATCGATGATGAGCCGGCGTTGCTCGTCACCTGTAACGACGAGTCGGGCCCCCGTGTCGATGCTTGGCGCGTCGTGTTGCCCGCGGAGCTCGCCGTCGATGCTTCCGCAGTTGACGCGGCTGAGAGTACTGCGGCGGCGGCTGGGCCTACTGCCCGTCAGTAAGCCGCACGCCGGCTGCGCTCTCGCAGACCTTCACCACTGCCGAGAAATCCATGTCGCCGCCGCCCTCGTGCAGCGCGGCGATGTACTGCTGCAGCGCAGCGGCAGCGACAGGCATCGGCACGTCGAGGTTCTGGCCCAGCCGCAGCGCCAGGCCGATGTCTTTGCGCATCAGCTCGGTCTTGAACCCCGGCTCGAAGTTTTCCGCGAGTACGAACTTCTTACCGCGGTGTTCCAGCATCGACGAATTACCGCTGGACACGGCGATCACATCCACCAGCAGATTGAGGTCGACCCCCGCCGCTTTGCCCAGCACCAGCCCTTCGCCGATCAGCGTCATGATGCCGGCGCCGATCATCTGGTTCACCAGTTTCACGGTCTGACCGGCGCCCAACGGACCCACGTGAAAGATCTTCTCGCCCATCACTTCGAGCAACGGATGGCTCCGCTCGAAGTCGCCCTTGTCACCACCGACCATGATCGTCAGCCGCCCGGCTTCGGCGCCCCACGGTCCGCCGGAAACGGGCGCATCGATCATGGCCATCCCCGCGTTGTGCAGCCGCGTGCCCAGTTCGCGGGTGCCCGACGGGCTGACCGTACTCATATCAATGAGCAGCTTGCCCGCGGCGGCCGATTGGACGATCCCGTTGTCGCCCAGCACCACCTCGCTCAGTTCGGCGTCCGCCGGCACGATGGTGATGATGAACTCGCACTCGGCGGCCAACTCGGCGGGCGTTTCTGCCTGACGAGCGCCGCCGGCGATGAACTCGCGGGCGATCTCCGCCCGCCGCGCGAAGAACACCAGCTCGTGCCCCGCCGCTTGCAGGTTCAGTGCCATCGGGCGGCCCATGGTCCCCAGGCCGATGAAACCCACGACGCTCATGCAACGCTCTCCTCTTTGGCAAGCTCGCGATTGTGAACGCTCGCTCGACATTCGACAACTAGTCGGCCGCTACGCTTTTGTTTTTTCCAGGTTCTGATAATCTTTGCGGCGCGGCAAGCCCAGGCCGCTGCGCAACGAGCCGGCGGCGCACCCCGCTGCGATGCGGACGACGAAGAGGCACAGGAGACCGATGATGCCGATCACCGAAGCAGAGATGCTCACCTGGTGTCGCCGACTGTTGGGGGCCGACGAGGCTAGGCACCTCGATCTGGAAGAATATCTGGACGGGATCCCGCGACTGGACGCTCTGTCGGATCTTCCACCAGGAACCCGAGTGCTCGTCCGCGGCGACGTCGATGCCAAGCCGGGCGCGAACGTCGGCGAGGGCGACGTTCGCCTGCGCTCGATGCAACAAACGCTCAACGCCGGTCGCGACCGCGGCTTCGTGCAGGTCATCTTCGGCCACATTGGCCGCAAGCCGGAAGGTTCGCTCGACAAAGTCGCTGCCCGACTCGCCGAGTTGTTGGGCGCAGACGTACCGCTCGTGGGCGATTGGTGGGATGAGTCCAAGCAGCGCGTCAGCAGCGCCGCCGAATCACAGATTCGCGAGGCCCAGCCAGGCGCTGTTCTCCTCTTGGAAAATACCCGCCGCTACGACATCGAGCGCACCCTGTGGAAGGCGAAGCCGCAAGATCTGTCGCAACACCTCACGGGGCTGACGCGGTTCGCCAATGCGGTGAGCGAACAAATCGCCGACGTCTACGTTCACGAGGCGCTGTCGGCCGGCAGCCTGGATAGCTCGAGTACGGTGGTACCCGCCGCCATGAGCAGGGTCGCGCTGGGCAAGTACCTGGCATCCGAACTCGAAGGCCCCATGCTCCGCTGCCGCCGCAGCAAGCTGGTGATCTTCAGCGGGCTGAAGATCGACAAGTTGGATGACCTGGAAGCAATCATCAATCGCGGACAAGTCGAAATGGTCATCGCGGCCGGCTCGCTGGCCATGTCGCTCAAGAAGGCCGACGCGCGGCTGGCCGGCGGTGACTTTTGCCTGGGCGTCGCCGAAGATCCCAACCACGCCGACAAGCCGTATTACATCAGTCCCGAGCGGGTGGAACAGGCCTCCGGAATGTTGGCTGCCGGACACGAGCGCGGACTGGAGTTTGTATTGCCCCTTGACTTCGTACTGGCTGACGGAGAAGCGGCCGAGCATCTCGGGCCTGCCGATCAGCAGTTCGACGTCGGTCCGAAGTCACGGGCGCACTTCGAAAGCAAGGTCAGCCAGTTCATCGCGTCGCACGCGCGTGGCGCCGGCGAACCTGCCGCCGTGTTTCACAACGGCGTGTTCGGCATGTTCGAAGATAAACGATTCGAGGCCGGCACGCGCGACTTCGTGCCGCAGTTGAAGCGCATGAAGGACGCCGGGCTCGAAGTGTACGTCGGCGGCGGCGAGGGGGGCAAAGCGCTCGACAAGTACGGTCAGCCCGACTGGGTCACCCACTGTTTCACCGCCGGCGGCACCGTGCTCAACGCCCTGGGCAACGACCCGATTCCTTATCTGCAGGCTCTCTACATGGCGGCCCATTCGCGGGCAGGCGCTGCCAGCCGGTAACGGCTCCGCCGCGGCATGTTTCTGTGTGGGCGAGGCATTTGACCGCGCCTGTCGCCCGCTACGCCGTTCCCGCGCGCTCCAAAGACAGCTCAACACGCCCGTTCGGCGGAATAAACGCCACGGAGAGCCCCTCAGGCCGCCCTGCAACCCGACCCGCCGGACCGACCCGCAGACACCTCACGACAGGGCTAAGCCTTGTCTGCGGAAATGGGTCGTGAGGAAGTCAAGGTGATAGCGGCCCCCGACGATACGTCACCATAGCTGCGAGTGACAGCGAGTTGTCGTTCAAGTGGAGTACTGCGGAAAGGAGCCCTCCCCATGAGGTCACGTTGGATTTTGCCGGGCGCTCTGGCCCTGGCCTTCTGTTGCGTTGCTGGTACGAACAATGCGAACGCGTTCGAGCTGCTCGATCGTATGCTCGGCCGCGGCGGCGGAAGCTGCTGCTCGTCCTGCTGCGAGCCGGCCTGCTGCGAGCCCGCGTGCTGCGCTCCGGCCCACTGCTGTGAGCCCGCCTGCTGCGCTCCGGCCGCCTGCTGCGAGCCAGCCTGCTGCGCCCCGGCCTGCTGCACGAGCTGCTGCGATCCCTGCAACCGCTGCTGCAAGCGTCAGCGTCGTTGCCGTCGCGCCCGTCGCTGCCGGACTTCGTGCTGTGCCCCGTCTTGCTGCGAGCCAGCCTGCTGCGCCCCTGAGCCCAGCTGCTGCTGCAACTAAGACGGCTGCGCACTCAGCCATGAGCTGAGTCGAATCATCTGATCAAAACGGCCCTTCCGTCCTGTGCGGGAGGGCCGTTTTGCGTTGGTGGACGAGCGTCCTTGCACTGGTGTTGCCAAGCCGAACTTGTGCTCTTGCGGCCCGCCGCTAAGTTGCACGCGGCGGCGTGCACGCCGTCACTCGATCCTTCCGATCCCCGTCGAACTCTGCATGTAGACCGGAGTCGCGCTCCGCCATGCACAACCATCTCTCGCGACGCGTCTCGGTCCTGCGGTGGATCGTGGTTCTCGCCGGCATCGTAGTCTGCCAGTTCATCTGGTACGCGCCGTCGCTCGTCGGGAGCAAGATTCTCTTACCCCTTGACGTGCTGGCCTCCAAAACGACCTACCTCCCCAGAACGGACAGTTGGCAACACGTCATACCGCGCAACATCGTGCAGTCCGACGAGGTCATTGCGATCGAGTTCCGCCGGCGTTTCGCCGCCGAACAAGTGCGCGCGGGCAGGCTACCCCTGTGGAACCCCTCGAACTATTGCGGCGCTCCGTTTCTGGCGGCCAACAATACGGCGGTCTTCTCACCGCTACGACTGCCCGACTATCTGTTCCCCGGGCCGGAGACGCTCGCCTGGGTGCAGATGCTCAAAGCGCTGGTGGCCGGTTCGGGCGCCTATACGTTCTTCTGGCACGCGCTGCGCGTCCGCTTCTGGCCGGCTGCGCTGGGCGCGTGGTGTTACCCGCTGAGTTGGTTCTTTCTCTTGTGGCGCGGCTATCCGCCCAGCTTCGTTGTTGTCTGGCTCCCCTGGCTGCTGCTGGCCACCGATCGCGCCGCGCGTCGCCCCAAAGGATTCGGCGGTCCGGCATTGGCCATCGTGACAGCGATCGTCATGGTCAGCGGGCAAGCTGCTTCCGCTGCGCACGTGCTGCTCGCCTCGGGCTTCTATTTCCTGTGGCGGATGTGGACGGTGTACGGCTGGCGCGAGCTGTTCAGCCGGATGGCCGTTGCCTCGGTACTGGCCACTGCATCCGGTTGGTTGCTTGGCTTTGCCCTCTCGGCACCGCAGAATCTGCCCACGCGCGAATACTTGGAGTGGAGCCGCAGAATCGCCGCCCGCCAAACCGGCGCGGAGCAACAACTCGTCGTCAACGCCGAAGGCTGGCCGCAACTGGTGTTTCCTTTTTTTCAAGGGCCGCCTCACAGCAACGACGGGTATCTGCTGGCCGGCAACGCGGCCGAAGGGGCTCCCTCGGGATACGCGGGCCTAGTCGTTGCGCTCATCCTGGCGCCGTTGGCTTTCTTGAGTCGCCGAAGTCGCTGGGAAGCCGCGTTTTGGGCGGCCATCGGCATTTTCTCGGTCGCGTTTCTGTTCGGCATCCCGGGACTGTCGCAGGTCTTCGCTCTGCCACCCTTGAATCTGCTGAAAAACAACCGGCTGGTCTTTCTCACCGGTTGGTCGCTGCTCGTGCTCGCCGTAATCGGTGCCGATGTGCTCTGGCAACGGCGTCGACTTCACCCTCGCTGGTGGTTCTTGCTGCCGCCGGGCGCGCTGCTCGTACTGGCAGCAGTCTGTGTCTATCGATACTTCCAACCGCCGCTGATCCTCGCTCACGAGCTGACGCGCGTCGAGGAGCCGGCCGAGCTGCACGCCTGGTTCCGGCAGATGTACCTCTACACCGCGCTCGCTTGCGCTGCAGCCGCCGCGCTGTGGGCCCTGCTTGCCTGGAAGCCGACATCGTCATTTCGCAAGCTCATCGCGCCGCTCGCGCTCGGCGAGTTGCTGTGGGTGGGATACGGCGTCTCGGTGCAATCAGACTCTGAACTGTACTATCCGCGTCTCGACGTTCTCGCCCAACTCGCGCAGCGCGTTGAGACCGAACCCGGCCGCGTCTGCGGCGTGGCCTGTTTGCCTCCCAACCTCAATCAACGTTACGGGCTGGCCGACATCCGCGGCTACGACGGTACGGACCCAGGGCACTTAATCGCGCTGTTGGAAATTTGTGAGAGCCGCACACCGCCCGACCAACGGCTGCTCAAGCCGCGCTACGCGGTCACGATGTACTTCACTCCGATTGAGTCGCCCATTCTCGACATGCTCAATCTCCGCTACCGCATCTATCGCGGCGATCCACCGCCAAGTGCCCAGCCCCTCTTCGCGGCTGACGACTATTGGGTCGAAGAGAGTGCGACGTTCTTGCCCCGCGCCTTCGTTCCCAGACGCGTTGAAAGTTGCGCAACCTACCAGCAGGCCGTCCAGCGCGTTGCCGAGCCGACCTTCGATCCACGCCGCGTCGCCTACGTAGTCGCGGGCCGCGATCTGGGAATTGAACGAGCGGACGGCGAAGCCCGCATCGTGCGGGATGATCCGCAGGAGGTCATCGTCGAAACCGACATGCAAACGCCCGGTCTGTTGGTCCTCGCCGACCTGCTGTTGCCAGGGTGGAAGGCCTTCGTCGACGGGCGTCAGCAACTCATCTATCTGACCAACGTTGCTCTGCGAGGCGTACCGGTGCCCGCCGGCAAGTCGCGGGTCGTATTCCGCTACGAGCCTGAAAGCTTCGCGCGGGGTGTCCGCTGGTTTCAGTACGCGTCGGCGGCGACGATCTTGTGGGTGGCCGCCGTCGTGCTCCTGCCAGCACAGGCGCGAAAGAACAACGGCGCTGCGACAGCGAGCTAATCGTCACTCGCAGAAAGCGATTCGAGTTCCGGCGTCAATCGCGACCAGCTCGACAGATCGCGATCGAGCAAACGCTCGAGCTCGCGGTTGCTATCGGCAAAGCGTCCGCAAAGATCCGACAAGAACGATCGCTCAATTCTCAGATCGTCTGGCGGATGGACGTTGTGTCGCGAACTGGCCTCTGGCGGCTTGTACGCCGGGTCAACTCCCACAAACCGGTACAGTTGGCCCACCAGTTCCTGGGGCCGCTCGCGGAGCTCGTCGTGCAGGACGATCAGCAACCGCTCCGGCGCAAACACATCCAGAAAGTCTCTGAGGTACTCGATGTACCGCCCCCGTTGCACGTAAGCGAAAGGGTGCGTGGAGACTTTCTTGAACTCGAGCGTGTTCAGCCGCTTCGGCTCGGCCGCCATCGCCTCATCGAACGGCAACGTTTCGAGTCCACTGCGCACCGAAAAGCGGTAGTTCGATACGGCACGTTCCACAGGATGGCGCAAGATCACCACCACTCGCAGATCGGGAAACTGCTCGTTCATCCGCCGCGCAGTGCCGGACGTTTCCAGGTAGCTCGTCGACTTTTCGCCCACTGCACGGGCGTCGCCGGTGTCGGAAAAATACGTCTCCAGGTACCAGTCGCGATCACGGCCCGGAGCCGGATCGTGGAGAAAGTACTTGGGCTCCGGTCGCATCGGCCGCGCCATGTAGACTTCCGGATGCGCGTCGTAGATGCGATACAGCGACGTCGTACCGCAGCGCTGTCCCCCGGCTATGACGAACGTCGGCTCCATCACAATCCCTGGCTCACCGCTTAGCGCCCCTGGTCGCGCCGAACAACCACGCACCAACGAGTCGATGCCGCGATCGCTGGGAGTATCGCGCTCAACGTTTACGACGCACGCGGTAGGGGCTCTGCCCCGAGACATCGTTCACGATCCTCACGAGGTATTCGCCCACAGCGGCAAAGATGGCCAGCATAATGCCCTGGTAGAACGACAACAGCACCACCAACGTCGGCCAGCCCGGCGTCGCAGAGCCGACGAAGAACGCTCGCACCAGGTAATAAGCCCCCAGGCAAAAGCTCACCAGTGCCGTCAAGCCGCCAATGGCGCACAGCACACGCAGCGGAAACGCGGAGTAATTGAACACGATCCGCCACACAAGCCGCGCGATGGTCCGCAGCGTGTAGTTCGAGCTGCCCACCGTGCGGGGATGATGGGCCACGGGCACATTGGCGAACGTCTTGGCCGACATTAGCACCAGGCCCGGGATATACGGAAACGTCGTGTTCACTGCGCACACGGCGTCGATGACTTCGCGGCGAATGATACGAAAGTTCGTCAACACCAGGTCGCGCGGCTTGTTGAACAGCTTCACGTTGAGCCAACTCACAATCCGCGAACCCAGCCGCCGCAGCAGTCCGTGCATCTTCTGGTGGAACTCGCCGAACACCACATCGTGGCCTTCCTCCGCCTTGCGAATCAGGTGAATCAGCTCCTCCGGCGGATTCTGCAAATCGTCGTCCATTGTGATCACGAAGTCACCCCGGGCGTGCTGAAAGCCGCAGAACACCGCGCTGTGCTGCCCGTAATTCCGCAGTAAATCGATGATCACGATGTCGCTGCGATCGCCCTTGAGTCGTTCGAGCACCTCCCAGCTTTCGTCGGGGCTTCCGTCGTTGACGAAGATGACTTCATGCGACGAGGGATGCTCGGCAAAGAAGGCGTCGAGTCGCTCGACGAGCTTTGGCAACAGCGGCGCGGAACGGTAAACCGGGATGACGATCGAGTAGCGCGGACGCGGCGCAGTCTGGGGTTCCGCGGCTTCGGTTGTCGTGGCTGTCGCCGGGCTCGTCACGGACATCCGGTCGCTCGATCGGGTTAAGTCGAAAGCGGCTGTTTCGCCGGGCGGCGTGCGGCCGACTCGCGGAAGAACGACGACATGGTCTCTGCCACGTAGTCCTGATCATCGGAGTTGATTTCGTAGTAGAACGGCAACCGCGCCAATCGGCCGCTCATCGCTTCGGTGATCGGTAGCGAACCTTCGCGCCAGCCCAGTTGTTCACCCATCGGCGACGTGTGCAGCGGCACATAGTGGAACGATGCGCCGATCCCCCGCCCGCGGAGATAGTCGAGCAGGGCGTCGCGCGTCGCCGCATCCGGCAACAACACATAGAACATATGATGGTTGCTCTGGCAGCCCTCGGGCACGACGGGAAGGGCGAGATGCCCTGCGGCCTCCAGCGGAGCGAGTCGCTCGCGGTAGCCAGCGTCGATCTCGCGTCGTCGCGCGGCGATCGGCTCCAGCATCTCCAACTGGCCAAACAGGAACGCGGAGACGATCTCGCTGGGGACGTACGAACTGCCGACGTCGACCCAGGTGTACTTGTCCACTTCGCCGCGTAGGAACTTGCTGCGATTGGTCCCCTTGTCGCGCAGAATCTCGGCCCGCTCGACGTATTTCTCAGCGTTGACGCACAGCGCGCCACCCTCGCCGCAGGTGTAGTTCTTCGTCTCGTGAAAGCTGTATGCGCCCAAGGGAGCGATCGCCCCCAACGCCTGCTCGTTATGAAAGGCATTCACTCCTTGCGCGGCATCTTCGATGACTTCCAAGCCGTGCTGCCGCGCAATCTCCAGCACGCGATCCATGGCGCAGGCCACGCCGGCGTAGTGTACGGGGATGATGGCTCGGGTCCGCTCAGTCACCGCAGCCTCGCAGGCCG
Source organism: uncultured Planctomycetales bacterium (assembly GCA_938003525.1). Taxonomy (GTDB): domain Bacteria; phylum Planctomycetota; class Planctomycetia; order Pirellulales; family JAEUIK01; genus CALKYM01. The sequence continues at coordinate 18,075 of CALKYM010000295.1, forward strand.
CCTCGTCGAGATTGAGCGTGTCTTGGCGAATGTCGACAAACACCGGCGTCGCGCCGGCCCGCATGACGGCGTTGGCCGTGGAGACGAATGTGAACGAAGGCAGGATGACTTCGTCGCCGGGCGCAACACCGGCCAGCAGCACCGCCATTTCGAGCGCCGCCGTGCACGATGGCGTCAGCAAGACGCGCTGGATGCCAAATCGCTCTTCGAGCAGCCGCGAACAGCGCTGGGTGAAGTGCCCGTCGCCGGAGATGTTGCCCAACGTTACAGCTTGCGCGACGTAGAACAGCTCCTTACCGGCGATGAACGGCTTGTTGAACGGGACCGCACGTTGCATGGTGGCTCACAACGCAGCGGGACACCGCTCGCCACGTTCAGATAAGACTGGCAGGTTTTCGGCGCCGGCGGCCGCCTTCTGCCCGAACCAAGGCCGCCGCGCCCATTTTTCAGCGGGACGCGTAACAACTGGCTACGCGCCGTGGGGCACATCTTCTCATCTTAGTCCTGGCGATTGAGGGGTGAAAGCAGACAGCGGCATCATGACGCGAACCATGTTCGCAGAGACCGTGTCCGAGCGGTGTGGTGCGCGCACGGTTGTGCCGATGGCGACGGTCGCGCCGACCTCGCCGGAGGCCACCGCGCCCGGTATGATATTGACGATGTCTCGCACGGCCGCCCCGTCACGCCTTGGCGGCCCCTATTCCGGTACGAAGCAAGCACCACCATGCCCGACGCCCCCCGCACCATTGTCGAGAAGATTTGGGACGACCACGTCGTCTGCGCTCCTGAAGGTCAACAGACCATTCTCTACATCGATTTGCACCTCGTGCACGAAGTCACGAGCCCGCAGGCTTTCGAAGGCCTGCGTCAGGAGGGTCGGCAGGTCCGCCGCCCGGAACGAACGGTCGCCACACCTGATCACAACGTGCCCACCACCGACCGCGGCCTGCCGATTGCCGATCCCATCTCTCGTCAGCAAGTCGACACGCTGCGCAAGAACTGCCAAGAGTTTGGCATTCGCTTGTACGATCTCGACAATCCCCAACAGGGCATCGTGCACGTGATCGGGCCGGAGCTGGGACTCACACAACCCGGCATGACGATCGTTTGCGGTGACAGTCACACCGCCACGCACGGCGCGCTGGGTGCCCTGGCCTTCGGCATCGGCACCAGCGAAGTCGAACACGTGCTGGCCACGCAGACGCTCTTGCAGTACCCGCCCAAGACTTTGGAAATCCGCGTCGATGGCCAGCTCGCCCAGGGTGTCACCGCCAAGGACTTGATCCTCTATGTGATCGGACAACTCACAACCGCCGGCGGGACCGGTTTCGTCATCGAGTACACCGGCAGCGCCATCCGCACTCTGGGCATGGAAGAGCGTATGACCGTCTGCAACATGTCCATCGAAGCGGGAGCCCGGGCCGGCTTGATCGCCCCCGATCAGACGACGTTCGACTACCTGCGCGGGCGGCAATTCGCACCCCAGGACTTCGACGCGGCCGTGACCCGCTGGCAGAAACTGGCCAGCGACGAAGGCGCCCGCTACGACAAGTCGCTCGTTTTCGATGCGGCGGACGTGGCCCCGCAAGTCACATGGGGCACCAACCCCGGACAAGTCACCACGGTTGATGCGCGCATCCCGGCCCCCGCGCAATTCGGCGATGAAGCGGATCGCAAAAGTGCCGCTCGAGCGCTGGAGTACATGGGGCTCGAACCCGGCACGCCCGTCGACGCGATCAAGATCGACCGCGTCTTTGTCGGCTCGTGCACCAACGGACGCATCGAGGATTTGCGCGCCGCGGCCGCCGTCGCCCAGGGGCATCACGTGGCTGCGGGCGTGCACGCGATGATCGTGCCGGGCAGCGGTCAGGTGAAGCAGCAGGCGGAAGAAGAAGGCCTCGACGCGATCTTCCGTGAGTCGGGCTTCGAGTGGCGCGAGGCGGGCTGCAGCATGTGCCTCGGCATGAACGCTGACATCCTGCAACCGGGCGAGCGCTGTGCATCCACGAGCAACCGCAATTTCGAAGGCCGGCAAGGCCGCGACGGCCGCACGCACCTCGTTTCGCCCGCGATGGCCGCTGCGGCCGCAGTAGCAGGCCATTTCGTCGACATCCGCCGGTGGGACTACAAATAGGCCCTGCGCACCGCTCCACGATCAGCAACAGCCCGAAACCCAGAGTCGGCCGAACATGAAACCGTTCACGAAACACACAGGTCTCGTCGCCGCGATGGACCGATCCGATGTCGACACGGACCAAATCATCCCGAAGCAGTTCTTGAAGCGAATCGAACGCACCGGCTTCGGACAGTTCCTGTTCTTCGACTGGCGTTTTCACGAGGACGGTAGCGACAAGCCTGAATTCGAGCTCAATCGGCCGGAAGCCAAAGGGGCAACGGTTTTGCTCGCGCGCCGCAACTTCGGCTGCGGATCCAGTCGCGAGCACGCGCCCTGGGCCTTGGAAGACTACGGCTTTCGCGTGCTGATCGCGCCGTCGTTTGCCGACATCTTCTACAACAACTGTTTCAAGAACGGCCTGCTGCCCATCGCGCTAAGTAATGAGCAGGTCAGCGACCTTTTCGGCCGCGTTGAAAATTACCCCGGCTATCGGCTAACGATCGATCTCGACACGCGCCGCATCAGCGACGAACACGGGCTCGATCTACCCTTCGAGGTCGATGACTTCCGCCGCTACTGCCTGCTCAACGGGCTCGACGATATCGGCCTCACCCTCAAGCACGAAGAGAAGATCACCGCCTACGAAGCAGCGCGCGGATTGGTGTAAAATGGCCAACAACCGCCCGCGTTACTCGCCGCCGGGCAGATCGGCCAGGGCATCGGCCGTTTCCAGTTCCAGGCGGAAATTTCGAAACCGCACCTCCGTCGCGCCGCCCGAGTGCAACTGCAGGGCCAGAATGCCGCGGCGCGCTCCTTGCGAATCGTCAACATCGACGGCCTGCTTGCCGTTGATGTACGTGCGAATCGAGCTGCCCACCGCCACGATCTCGTAGGTGTTCCACTCCCCGGGACGGACAAGATCGGCACCGGAGCGGTCCCACAACAGGCCGCGACCGTGTTCTTCGTACAGCTTGCCCCACCAGCCCGGGCCGATATCGGCCTGGTACCCAGCGACACCGCCATCGTCCGTCGCTCGACTGCGGAATTGAATACCGCTGTTGCCGCGATTGTCGACCAGCAGCACCTCGACTTGCAGGCGGAAGTCCTCGACGGAGAGATCGCTCGTCAAAAAGCTGTTGTGGTCGATTCCCTCTGTGCGGCCCACAATCGCGCCATCTTCAACCGACCACAAGTCGAGATCGCCCTGCCAGCCGGTTAAGTCGCGCCCGTTGAACAGGCCCGCCACGTTGTCGACCGTCGCCAGCATGGGCACTTGAGCAGGCGCAGCGAGATAGGCCACCAGCGAACGCAGCTCGTGTTCCGACAGCGTACGCACCAAGTCGTCCGGCATCATCGACTTGGTGCTGGGCGCCACTTCGTCGACTTCGTCGCGGGGCAGCACGATCGTCTCATTGGCCGTGGCGATCTCCAGCGCGTCGTCCGTCTCGCGGCGAATGATGCCCGTCAGCACGCGGCCATCGTCGGTCACGATCGAATGGGCCACGTAGTCCTTGCCGATCAGCGCGCTGGGATCCAAAACATTGGTGAGCACGTATTCGAGGTTGGCGCGGTTCGATCCCGTCAGCTCCGGTCCGATGTCGCCTCCGGCAGCGAAGAGCCGATGACACTGCGCGCACGTCTTGGCGTAAACCGCGCGGCCCAGCGCCAGGTCGGGCTCGGTGGTAGGCGTGGTTTCCAACAACTCTCGGTACTTGGCGATGGTTTCCGCCGCATCGGCCGAAGTCTCTTGCACCGTGCCCCATACGGCGACGATCAGCTCGTCGATCTCCTCGGACTTGTGCTGCCGCAACTGTCGAATCACATCGGCCGTCAGATCGCGCGAGGGGACACGCTCGTCGCCCACTGCGGCGAGCAACCGCAGCGCCCAGGGACGCCGCGCAGCGAGCGTGTTGAGCGCGTCGCGCTTTTCGGATGGAGTCAGTTCGGCATAGATGGCCAGTATCCAATCCGGCGTCTGAGCGTCTTGATAGGCGGCCAACGCGCGAATCGCTTCGCCCCGCAAGGCGGGCTCTTCAAGCAACTCGCCCAACAGCGGCGGCAGCCCTTTGGCCTTGGCCCCCACCAGAGCAGCGAGCGCACTGCGGCGCAGTGCGACATCGGCGTCGCGGTTGCCGACCAGTTCCAGCAAGGCCACTAGCGCGGCCGGATCGCCGAATTTGACCGCCAGTGCCGTCAGTCGGGCCTGCACGTCTGCTGATGCCGAAGCGGAGAGCTGCCGAAATGCATCCGGCCACGCGGCCGGCATGTCGATCCTGCGCCGTCCGGCCAACGCCCGGTCCAGGGCATCGAGAATCACCACCTGTCGCGGCTGCTCGCGCGTTTCCAACAGCGCCTCGACCAACACCGCTAGCGACTCCGGCGTGCCCAACTCTGCCACGCGCCGCACGGTGTACTCCAACAGCGGCGGAATCGCGCACTCTCTAACCAGCGCCAGGGCCCGCTCGGGATCGGCCGCAGCCACGGGTTCGAGCGCGTACCAGTACATCAGCGGCAGATTGTGATCGCCGGCGTCCTCATCATGCGCCAGCAGTCCTGCCAGCAGTAAGATGCTCCGTTCGACGCCCACACGCTGCGCTGCGGAGGCCAAGTACAGTCGCACGACCGGCGACGCATCGTCGCGCGCCAACGCACCCAACTGCGCGAGCAATTCGCTGCTCGGCTCGCCAGATTCCAACGCGAGCTGAATCGTCCACGCCCTCACGTGCGGCACTTCATCGCCCAGACCGCGCCGTACGAGCTCTGGCGTCAGACCGCCCGTGACGTGCAGTGCCCACAATCCACGCAGCCGCTGGATTGGCTCTGCATCACCGAAGGCCAATTCGGTGAGAGCGGTGTGAACTTCGGCATTGCCGCCACGCTCCTGCAAGATCCGCCGCGCGTGGCGTACGTACCAGTCGTTTTCATGCGTTTCGAGCGCGACGAGTTCGGCATCGCTCAATTGCCGCAGATCGATCGTAGTGGATTGCGTCTCGCCATAGGCAATCTTGAAGATGCGACCGTTCGTGCGGTCGTGCACTTCGCGCTGCGGGCGGTGACAGGCGTTCTTGTCGTACCAGTCGATCATGTAGACGTTGCCGTCGGGTCCGTAGCGCATGTTGATGATCTGCGACCACGAGTCGTTGGCCAGCAGAAAATCGGGCGCGCGATCGCCGACGTAGCCCGAACGTTCCTGCCACAGGCGATCGACGTTCAGCCGGTTGCCGTGGATGTTGTTCATGAACATTTGGTTGCGATATGCGTCCGGCCACGCGCCCCCCAGGTAGATCATGGCCCCGCAATGGGCGTGACCCCCGCCCGCAGAGTCCGAGCGGTTGTTGCCCGCGTGCGGCGTTGCGCCGATCCAATGCCGGTGCCGCGCAATCGTCTTGATGTCGTCGTAGGTGTGGGCGTTGAAGTGTTGGCCGGCCTGTCGGTGGTAGCGGGCGCCCTGCACCACATGAAACAGGTGAGGAATGACGCAGCAGGTCAAAAACGCCTCGCCGTGATCGTCGAAGTCTACGCCCCAGGGATTGCTCGTCCCGTGGGCGTAGACCTCGAAGCGATGCTCGGTCGGGTGATAACGCCAGATGCCCGCGTTGATCGGCACGCGCTCTTCCTTCGGCGTGCCCGGCTTGCCGACCTCCGAGTGCGTGAACACGCCGTGGCAGCCGTAAAGCCAGCCGTCGGGCCCCCAGATGAAACTGTTCAGCGTCTCGTGCGTGTCGTGATAGCCCCAGCCGTCGAGCAGCACTTCCGGCGGGCCATCGGGCCGGTCGTCATAGTCGCGATCCGGGATGAACAACAGATGCGGCGCCGCTCCGACCCACACGCCGCCGAAACCGACTTCCAGGCCGCTGACCAGATTGAGATCGTCCGCGAAGACCGTCTGCTCGTCGAATCGCCCGTCGCCGTCGCGATCCTCGAAGATCACGATCCGGTCGCGGGCCTCATCGTCGGGCAAACGCTGCGGATAAGAGTACGCTTCGGCGACCCACAACCGCCCCCGATCATCGAGCGCCATCGCGATCGGCTGATGCACGTCGGGCTCGCCCGCGAAACACGTCACGCGAAACCCCTCGGGCACGGTCATCGCTGCGGCCGCTTCTTCAGGCAACAAGCCGGCATTTGCGTATTCGTCCAGCGGCTCGATGCGTCGTTCGTTGGGAAACGTCGGCCGCCGGGCGTGCAGGCGGAAGTCGTCGAAGTTGATGTGTCCCCAGCCGCGGCTGGAGTTGTCGACCAGGCGAATGCGGATCTCGGCGCCCTGGTACTTGCTCAGGTTCACAACCACCCGGGCCATGTTCTCCGTCTCCTCACCCGAAGCCGTGAACAGGGGCTCATCGGAATCGGCCGCCACCAACTCGACGCGCGTGGTCGGCCAACGGCCGCCCGCCACCAGGAAACTGGCGAACGGCTGGGAGACAACGAAAGGAGCGGACGTCAGCGTGCCGCGCGGCTTGTCGCCGGCCACTTCGAAGGTGCCCACCCAGTACTCGCCGGCGTGCTGACTTTGCATGTCGGCGCGACGCCTCGCGACGGTATCCCCGCGAATCGGCTGACCGGCGAACGCGTCGCCATCGACCACCCAGTCCTCGAGCGTCCCCGTCTCGAAATCAAGATTCAGCGCGTGCCCGCTCTTGCCACGCGGTAACTCCCCCACGGCTTTTGAATCAGGCGATGTCGCCTCATCACTCGCAGCCGCTTCGCGCGGCTGTGGTTGTGCCTCGCGCCACTCCTGTTCCGAAACCTCGCGGGCCTCGTGAATGTGTAGGAACGTACCGAGCTTGTTGCCCACCACCACATCGGCCAGTCCATCGCCCGTCACATCCCCGCATACGACCTGCGTGCCGACGCCCGAATCACTGTCGATTTGGTGGGGAACGAAGTCGACACCATCCTCTGTGCGCACCGTCTGGAACCAGTACAACACGGCCGGCTGATCGCCGCCGGGGTCTTTGCCGCCGTGGGCCCAGTGACGTTTGCCGGTCACGATGTCCAGCAGCCCGTCGCCGTCCATGTCGATCAGATCGACGGCGTGCAACTGCGAGAACGCAAGGCCGTATCGATTCTCGGCGGGCGTCTCTCCCATGATCAGATGCCGCTTGAACTCGATCTGGCCGCCGCGACGCGTGTTCTCGTACCAGGCCAGTCCGTAGCCGTGTGCCCACAGGCTGGTGAGCACATCGTTGTCGCCATCGCCGTCGAAGTCGTAGGCGTACATCTGCGCGCCGCCGGGACCGCTGAATGCGAAGTCGTGTCGCGTCCACAGCGCATCGCTGGCGGCCGCATTCGCCGGCTGCTCGAACCAGCCGCTCTTTTCGAGAATGTCCCGCCGCCCGTCGCCGTTCACGTCGCCCACGCCCAGCCCGTGCGTGAACCGCTGATAGTCACCCGCCGGCGAGATGCGATGGAATTCCCACGGCTTGGTCGGATCGCTCGCATCCGGTCCTGCCCAACCAAACTGGCCCCGCGTATGAAACACGAGCTCCTTCTTCCCGTCGCCCGTCAGATCGACGAACGTCGGCGATTCGTTGTCGACGATGTCGAACGCCTCGTGCCGCGGCCAGTGACCCGATTCGCCCTGCGGGTTCTCGAACCAGTAGGCCTGCTTGCCCGGGAATCCGACGATCAGAATGTCCGTCCAGCCGTCGTCGTTGATGTCGTCGGTGAAGGCGAAGAAGTTGTCCGAGTAGCCTTTCTTGTCGTATGGACGCGGCTCGTAATACTCGTGGGCCTGCTTGAAGTCGGGCCCCGCGTACCAGAAGGGCCCCGAGACAACGTCCATCGCGCCATCGCGATTGAAGTCGCCGAAGTGCGCGCCCTCAGAGTAGAAAACCGGTGTCAGATGCAACTTGTGAAAGCTATGTAGTATGTGCTCCGCCGCATCGACGGGCAGAAAGGCTCCCATCCACATAGCGAACAACAACGCCAGACGCCAGCAGCGACCGATGGCCATCGTGCCCTCCCTTGATAACGCCTGGCGCACGTCCGTCGCCCGGCTTCGTCGCACTTTCCCAAGAGTCCCATTCTTAGCAGATGCGCCCCGCCCTTTCGAGGTAATGCCCGTCCAGGGGGCGCTGCAGCAGGCGGCACACATCGTCCGGCCGTGGACGCAGATTTCCTCTCCAGCCGCGCGGACCCGCCATCCTACAATGGAGGCAGCATCGCTCGATTCGACCGATGCCGCGCTTCAGACAGGAGTCAGCCACGTGAACGAACCAACTGAGGACACCGTGCTGCTCACAACGGTGCCCGACGAGATCGAAGCGGCGATGATCGTCGCCGCGCTCGAAGCCGAAGGCATCCGCGCCGTCCACAACGGCGGCTACATCTCCGGCTTCAAAGCCGAAGCCCCCGGCGAAGTCCGCGTCCTCGTCCAGCGCGCCGAGCAGTCGCAAGCACTTGCCGCACTCCAGCGCATCCGCGCCGGCGAAGAACCCGTCGACTGGTCGCAAGTCGACGTCGGCGAACCGGAGTAGTGTGGCGCGGGGAAAACCCGGCCGCATCGGCTGACCCTCCGGTGCTCTCTAGGCGCTCTTTCTGCGCGCATACAGGGGCGTTCACACTGCCCACGCTTGGGCGAGTACCGGCATTTGCAATCACTAGGACTACGCGCCAACCACACGTCGAGGCAGTTAGCGCCTAACTCGATCGGACCATAACCAATAGCCCACTAAGTGACTGGCTCCGCGATTGCGCATTTTGCTTGACCTTTCCAGCGGCCGGGCGGAGACTCGCAGTATCCCTTCTTGCCGCTTCATGCGGCCGCGGTTCGGCGGCTAACGAACCGCATCGGAACAAGAGCTTGGAGGTGTGCGATGGACCCCACCGAGCATCGCGGCGAAGGCAGTACGGCAGCGCCGGTCGATGCCGCGCTGAAGTTCGAGCGCAGCACGCTGGACGAACTGCGGCCTCTGGTGCGATTCCTCTACACCCACAATCCCTTCTACATCGCCAGCGCCGCGCTGGTCTTCTCCGGCCTCCGCGTCTCGTTCGACGCCTCGGGCGAAACGTTTGCCACCACCGCGCTGATGATCGGGCTCACCGGCTATACGCTGTTGCTGGCCGTCACGGCGCTGGTGCTGATCCGCAAGGGGCAGGTCTGGCAGGACGCGCGGAGCTTGCTGGTCCTCATCGTGCTAATGTTCCTGGCCATCCCCGTCACGTTCGACGATACGTTGGCGGCCAATCCGAGCCGCGGCGCCGTTTACTACCTGTTGGGACTCGCATTCAGCGTTGCGGTGAGCGAGGCGTTGTTGCGCGGCTTGCGCATCAAGCTCCCTGCACTTTACCGCGTCCCCTACTATCTGCTGTTGAGCTTGTTCTACATCTACCCCTTGGCAATCAGCCCGCTTGTCGCGCAGCCGAATAGCCCGACGACCCACTGGGCCCTGTTCGGATTCTCACCAGCCGCTGCAGTTGCGATCATGTCTTTGTGGCCGGCGGTCCGCCGCGGATCGGCCTACACGGCCGGCAACGGCACTCCCTGGCCGTGGCCCCTGTTTCCCTGGACGCTGTTCACCGTGCTCGGCTTCGGCATCGCGGCGCGCAGCTTCTATCTCTGCGTTTCGCTGCACTTCGTGCTCGGATCGGGCACGATCTTCGGCTGGTACTTCTTGATACCGCTGCTGCTCGCGGTGAATGTGCTGTTGCTCGAAATGGCCATCGTCGGCCGCAATTCGGTGCTCCGGCAGTTCACGCTGCTGGCACCGCTCGCGTTGGTCTATCTGGCCATGTACGACCACGCCCGCGACTTCGTTTACTCGAGATTCTTAGCCTTGTTCACCGACGCCCTCGGTGCTTCACCGCCGCTGGTCGCACTGGTGATGGCGACGCTGTTTTACACGTGGGCATTGGTCCGGCGCGTTCCCAATGCCGGCGTGGCTCTGGCCGTAGCCCTCGTGGGCTTTTCGGTCATCGGCCGGGAAACGCTGGACATCGCGACGCTGGTCGCTTGGCAGTCTCAACCGTTGCTGGTGGCCGGAACAATCTTCGCCGCCGTCGCGCTCGCGCGCAACGCTTCCTGGCCTGCGGTGTTGGCGGCCGGCTGCTTCATTCAAGCGTTGTCCCTCGAGGCCATCTGGTTTCGCGAGTACCTCCTCTACTGTCCGCTCTACTTCGCATTGCTCTCGTCGCTGCTGATCGGGCTGCTGTTTCGCGATGAGTTCTCGCGCGTCGTGCGCAATTGCGGAGCGGGCCTATTGGTGATCCTCGCGGCGCTGCTCGTCTGGGAAAATCCGCAACTCATCGGCCCCCTGCCGCACCAACTGGCGTTGTTCGGCCCGTTGGAACTGGCGGCCATCGGATTCGGTTATCGCCTCTTGGTGCCCAACCGACTCTACAAGCCGGCGGCCATCGCCTGCATCGCCATCTGGGCCCTCGTCCACGGCTGGCAAGTCTATCTTCACTTGCGGCTGATCATTCCAGGTCTCGACCAGCTCACCTGGGGCGCCGCGTTCTTCCTGCTGGCCGCCTGGATCAGCCTGATCAAAGCCGGACTGATCGCCCGCCCACCGCTGGAACGTCTCTGGCGCAACTCCTCGTCTGCCCACGAACGCGCCGCCGCGTCGCACTTTCGCCCCGGATGACGGCGGCCCGCCGCCAGCAGCAAAAACGCAAAGCGTTTTTACACAAACACTTATGGCGACCCCAAAAACCGATTTCGTTTTCTGCCACCCCGCGGTTAAAACCGACTGCGTTGGATGTTGCTAGTGCGACACGTGGGCTTCTGGTTGACGAGCCAGGGGCCTCGGGTGTGCTAGCGGCTGGCGGCCACGGTGGTTCGCTGTGGTCGTCGACCGGAACGTCAAAGCGGCCGGCAGGAAAGTCCTGCCGCTGCCAGGTGGACGATGATCGACGCGCGCCTAGTTCACCGCACCCCGCGTGCTCAGCACTGACAACGCCAACAAAACGGGACGGAGTGTTCGTCGAAACTCGAACCTGAGCCGGGGACGTCAGTCCCCGGAAATGTCGCAATGCCCAGAGCGGCCACGACATCCGCGGGCTCACGCCCCCGGCTCGGGGAAGAGTCTTCGATGGAGCACGGTCTCCCGACCGTGCTCCTGAAACGGACACAACGAACCGGCGCGCCGCGCGTCGTCTGACGGCGATCGGCAAACTGGGCGACTACCGTGTGCCTAGCCCTAGTGGTTTTAAACCGGTAGCGCTCAAACCCTGAAAACCCGAACCACCGCCGATTGCCCCAGCGGCCGCGGCGCGCAAAATTTTTTGGCTCGGAAAACAAAGAGTGCAAAACTGTCTGAGATTACGCGCAGTGACGGTCGCGTGCGACTGCATCGCCAGCTAACGAGTGTCTCGCTTTTCGAGGCCGCTGATCATCTTGGCGATTGTTTCCAGCTCGGTACGCAATGCGCGGTGCTTAGATTCATCAAGCAATCCGCGTCTCCGTGCGATTTCCAACAACGGCACGCACTCTTGCACTGAGCCACGAGCGATGGTGAGAAGTTGCGGCGAACGGGCTTCGTGAATCGCCCGTTCCCTTCGGCAAGATTGGTTGCGATCGAGAGCGCCGCTCGATTGAGTTGATCGGCGAGGAAACCAAACCCACGTAGAAACTCTTGGGTCAGTTCGGCAACCGAATCTGCCAGACTCACAGCCCTCTGATAGACCTCCAGTTTCTCAAACATGAAGGCCATGGGAGCGCTCGCCAGATGGTGCAGACCATGAGCAGTAGATCAGGTGAACAGGAGACCGCAGGAGAGCACACAAGCAAGTGACCGCATCACCGGCAATTCGCGCTTTCCTCGCTGTCTACTGCTCCCCTGTTCCACTTCTCTCATGCTCTATTTTTTGGCTGCCCGCAGGCAGCCAAAAAATCGGGGCGAGAGGATTCGAACCTCCGACCCCCTGCTCCCAAAGCAGGTGCGCT